>DAOWOC010000193.1 GCA_030642225.1 Deltaproteobacteria bacterium | reverse complement strand
GGTTCATCACCCCACCCCAGGTTAAATGACAAAATAAAAAAATTAAGGCACCACGCCACAATTACCAGGTAATATAAAACGATCCCAAACATTACAAAAATAACAGCCCACCATCCAAGCCACTCCATCTTTTTATTTATTTTAAAATATGCAAGTGGAGCCGACCCGATTCGCTCATGGCCAATGGCAAACTCAAGTATTAAAAGTGGAATTCCTGCTGTTAACAGTGCGATAATATATGGGATAATAAATGCTCCACCTCCGTGGCTGTAAGCCATATAACTGAATCGCCAAATATTGCCTAATCCTATGGCTGAACCTATGGCGGCAAGGAGGAAGCCAGTCTGGCTATTCCATTGAGCTCTTTTCATATAAGAAGACATCCTTTTTTTGCTAATTTTATAATAGAAAAATTTTTAACATTATATGTAAATATGAGCAATATAAAAACCAAAGTGGGGGCAAGTCTATCTTTGGCTCTTAGTATCTGTTCCGATATAAGGTTATCTTTTTTGATAACAGGAATTACTCTCGATTTCTTGATCTGCTGATTGAAATATCTGGAACATGACATGCAAACATAGCAGCTTACTGTTTAATTAAAAAATCACTGTCAATAAATTCATTTATTTTATAATAAACTGAATTTTATATTTTCATACAATAATTTTTTTGCTAAAATTAATGATAATCATGATAACTTCAAACAATCGTAACAAGCTTCTTTTATATCAAAAGATAAAATCAACTTTCCATGATAAGGGATAATGATAATGCAAAATTCCGAAAAATTGTTTAAAATAATTGACTTAATTTTTAATCCAGCATCCATCGCTGTTATCGGAGCATCTGAAAATCCGGCATCATTTGGTTTTCACTATATAAAATATCTGCATGACTCGGGTTTTAAGGGAACAATATTCCCTGTTAATCCCAAAACAGATAATATATCAGGGTATAAATCATACGCGAGTTTAGATGCCATCCCATCTGATGTTGATTACATTATTTGCTGCATAAGGGCGGAACTTGTTCCTGATCTGCTTGATAAATGTCCGGCAAAAAATGTCAGGGCAGTTCACCTGTTAACCGGCAGATTAAGTGAAACAGGAGATTTGGAGGCGATAAAATTAGAACGATTGATTTTAAAAAAGGCTAAAGAGATTGGGGTCAGGCTTATAGGCCCTAACTGTATGGGATTATATAATCCAGGATGCAGGATCAGTTTTAATTATGATCTGCCAATGGAACAAGGATCAATTGGAGGAATTTTTCAAAGCGGCGGCGTAGCTGGAGAATTTGTTCGTTTTGGAGGGCTGCGGGGACTGAGATTTAGCAAAATAATCAGTCACGGCAATGCCATTGATCTTGATGAATGTGATCTTCTTGAATATTTTTATCACGACCCTGATACAAAACTGATTGTAATGTATATTGAAGGGGTAAAAAATGGTCAGAGGCTTATTAAAACATTAAGCAAAATTACTTTAAAAAAACCGGTCATTATCCTGAAAGGCGGGCGGGGAAACGCCGGAGCAAAGGCCGCATCATCACATACAGCGTCCATAGCAGGCTCTTTTAATATTTGGGATATTGTTTTTAAGCAATGTAATGTTGTCAAGGCGTTAAGCCTTGAGGAAGTGATTGATCTATCATTAATATTCTCCATGCCGGCTATAAATGCCAAAAATACGGCGGTAATTGGCGGAGGAGGAGGAAAGGGTATTCTCGCTGCAGATGAATGTGAAGAGGCCGGGCTTGTTTTACCGCCCCTGCCTGAAAAAGTTCAAAAATTTGTACAGGAAAAGGATCCTTTTTTAACTGGCTGGATTGGAAATCCGGTTGATTTTTCAATACTCGGCAGCAGTAATATCTCCCCCATAGAGATGTTGGATATCTTATCCACAGCCGATGAAATAGATCTTTTGATGATAAATATTACTGAAGATAATCCTTTTGGCAAAGATGTATGGTCTCTTTTGGTTAAAAGCGTAGCAGAGACTTACATTAAAATTTCAGAAAAATACATGAAACCATTGATTATTATAATGGGAAATCCGCCTGTAAATATAGAACATTTAAAAAACTGGCGATGGCAGATCCTTTTTGAGCAAAGGGACTGTCTTATTAAAGCCGGGATACCGATTTTCTCAAGTGTTAACCGTGCGGCAAGATGTGTGATGAAAAAAATCACTTATGAAAAGAAAAATATTATGTTAAAGATAAGGCATTAGTATATATCTGAATCAAAAACAGAACATTATAGAGTTATACTGGATTCGGAGTGAATAGTGTCAAAGATAGTCGACCATGATCAACGCCGCAAAGAATTTTTAAGCCAATGCCTTGATCTTTTTGACTTAATAAAAGACAAGGATGCCAATTTACAAAATCTGCTTTTTTTATCCCTGAATTTTTCAAACCAGTCATCAAATAACAACATAGGGCAGGCAATGCATGATAATATTGAGCAATACAAAAAAAGGTTTAGCAGATACTAAAACTACCAGAATCATTGGCTCTGTTGGTCTTTAATTTTTTAAACGGACTTGCATTACAAGAGAAAGTCTTTTCAAATCCTGCATTTAAGAATAAACAGATTGAAATCTTCAGAGATATGCTGATCAATTACCTTGAAAAGCATGATGCAGAAGAAAACAGATATTGTCATTTCTGTCCTTTTATGCATGAGATGAAAACATAATTTATTGATTTTGTTACACACTTACATTTTATTTTTCTCCTTTCTGACCCTTTTTACCTGGACAGCGATAGTATCAAGGAGCCTTTTTTGATTGGCGGATATCCATGGTCCTTCGCAGTCAACCGCGGCAAAAGGGATATCAGCCTTGTTTGCAAGCGGCCTTAATGTTGCCTGTGCATTCATGGCAGGCTGACAGTTAAAAGAATCAACATTTATCAACCCGTCAAAAACACCATCATCAATAGAACAAATAAATCGTCCGGTAGTGATTGCAGTCTCATTAAACCCATTTGTTGAGACATATTTATGTCCTGCCTCAGCCAACTTGATAAATGAAACGTGCGTATCATACAGCAGCCCTGATTTTTGCACTATCCGTCTGTATTTTTTCATAAAAAAATCAAATCCCGCAAGCTGCAAACGTGATTTCAATCCATAAAGTGCTATTTTATTATAATTTTTTGGATTCAAAAAAGACAAAAATAAAGAAGAAATATTAAAATGTTCTTCAGGAGTCATTAATCCTCTCTGAAAGCCGTACCTTATTATATATTCCGCTGTTATCCATCCAAGACCTTCACAAAAATCAACAACTTTTGTTATTATCCCGCGTTCTTCAAAAAACTCTGTAATCGGGGGATGAATAAACATCACATTAAGCCCGCCAAAGAGCAGTATCTTTGGCGTCTCTGCAACCGTTGCCTTAAGTTTGATCTCAGACATCTTTTTAACAAATTGTTTTAAGGCCTTTCCTAAGGGCTTTACCCCATGTTCAAGGCTTTTTATAACCTTTTGTGTCTCAGCATGAAACAGTTCCATGGCCTTATCCCTGTCCTGTGCAAGACATCTTACAGTACTTTCCGCTTCATCGAGGAGGTCTCCGACAACCCCTGCGACAGCCATTTC
>DAOWOC010000076.1 GCA_030642225.1 Deltaproteobacteria bacterium | reverse complement strand
ACATCATTCAATATATTAAAAAACCGGTAAATCGTTTGAAAACCGAGATTGGACATACCCACATAATAGGTGTTTGGAAATGCAAGGGCAACAGAGTGTTTGCCGCCTGAAGGTACTATGTCTGCGTTTTCAGATAAAAGGGTATTTTTAAGTTTTTTTATAATCTTCCACATATACGTTTAATAAAATCCCTGTCCTTAAGGATATTGAATATTGGAATTTGATGTTTGAAATTTATTATTTCAGACACAAAACTCCAGGGCAGAGCCATCTGTCTTTTGCCCCGGAGGAACAGGCTTCCAATATACAAAAATAGTTTTTACGCATAACTGTGAAGACCTGATAGAAGATTATTTACCCCGAAATAAGTAAACAATACCGCTCCAAAACCTAAAACAGAGAGCCATGCAATTTTTTGCCCGTGCCATCCCTTGCTGTATCTTGCATGGAGAAGTATAAGATAAACAAACCATGTTACAAGCGACCATGTTTCTTTTGGATCCCAGCTCCAATAAGACCCCCATGCCTGATTTGCCCATACTGAGCCTGTAATAATGCCTAATGTCAGTAGTAAAAATCCGAAAACAACAGATCTGTAAATGAGTTCATCCATGATATTAAATGAAGGCAGAAAATTATTCCCCTCCCATTTGCCGCCTTTGTTTTTCAATATCAGATACACAATACTTATGCATGCAGAGAGCGCAAATGATGCATACCCGAGAAAGCATGTCGTGACATGGGTTAAAAGCCAGTTGCTTTGAAGGGCAGGGAGAAGTGGCTGAATTTGTGAGTTTATATCATTGGAAAAAGAAGCATATGCCATGGATAAAAAGGCGAGTGTAAGGGTTAATACCCCAATGCTTCTTATTTTATAACGAAATTCAAATATGATATTTAGCAGTACTATTGACCATGCAAAAAAAACAAGGCTTTCATACAGATTGGAAAGCGGTGCATGACCAATACCCATTTCATAGGAATGAATCCAGCGCATTGCAAGGGCAATGGTCTGGATTATTAATCCTGCTATTGATAGGATGCTGCCCCAGACACCTATTTTTGGCATTTTAAAGACTAAAAAAACAGTATATAAAAGAGCAGATAACAGGTAAATAAATGTCACAATGCTCAATAGTAAAGATGCGCTCATCTAAAAAAAATCCTCCTAATATTCAGTGTTTTTTTGCAGATTCATTAATATTTATTTTCTTAATTACAGGGCAATCTTTTTAATTTTATTACGTATATTCTGTATATATACAAAGCGGGATTTATGCGCACTTCCATATATTTTTGCGCTGGAACCGTTTTGCGATGGGATGACAGATATGGCAAGCTTTTGGTGAGAAAAATAAAATACCAGAAAAAGGCTTAGGATAAACATTGAAAATCCAATATAAACTACCGGCACGCCAGGGTCTTTTTTTACCTCTAACACAGTGTAATAACCTGTATCAACCTTATTGATAAGAAAGGTTATGGTATCTTTTCTGTGTTTAATATCAAAATCCGGAATATTTTTAAAGATTATAAATGATTCAGGCATTTTCCCCTGCCTTTTTATAGCAAGCCTTAAGGCCGGTCCAAGTCCTTCAAAATTATCAGTATATGCAAGTACTTGGATTAAACCATCTCCTGCTGGAAGTTGTATGTCCTGCCCTGTTTTGCATGAAATTTTGTGAGATTCACCTGTTTTCCTGTCTACAACATCTAAGATTGCAGCGGTAAGAGTTGATCCATAACTGTTCTGATAAAAACTTGTGCCGTTAAATTTGAGCGGGGCATTAACCATAACAGCCCCTTTAAAGACATTTTTATTGTCCTGAATTATTGTAATATCTGATGTATAAGCGCTGGGCATACCGTTTTCGTGAAATTCAATACTGAATTTATCGCATCTTATCTTAAAACCAAGGGGTTTTAATTGTTTTTTTCCTCTTGTCTCAAAGGATTCTTTTGTCTCTCCTTCTTTAATTATTATAAATCCCTTGTCACCAAATCCAAGACTTAAAACACTGCCAATGAGAATTATTAATATGGAAAAATGAACAAAATAAAAAGACAGCCTTGACCAGCGGCCTCGCTCACCCGACCACCATAGACCGTTGTTATCATCTAAGCCTTCTTCGTTTGTTGTTTTAAATGTCTTAAAAACATCCTTGAATCTGCCTATAACAATCTCAGGCCTGGCATTAAAGGTTGTTTCAGATATAAGTTTCAGATTTTTTGAGTCATGTCCCGGTCTCCATTGTTTGATTGCAATATGCCAGTCTGTTTTCCACCTTTTTAATGAACAGACCAGCAGGTTTATCGTCAGGAGTGTCAAGAGAGATATGAAAAAGTGGCTGTGATACATATTAAAAAGCCCAAGTTTTTCCATAAATGATGTAAATGTGAGACCGTATTCGCGTATATATATTTCGCGGCTCATGTTTTGCGGTATGATTGTTCCAAGAATAGACGCAAGTGTTATCAGGAATAAAAGAGGGATGGTTAATTTAATGGATGATAGAAATGATATCAGCCATTTTAAAATAAGTGTATTATTGCTTCGATTCTTTTTCATGTAATCTCCATAGTTTTACGCCTTTAGCATTTTGAGTGCTATAGAAAGTTCGGGTAATATAACAAAAAAAATAGGAAATTAATAATTAATTATATTGAATATTAATAAATCTGCGCATGAGACTTTTTATGAATTTTTCAGTTTTTACAATTTTTTTGAAATCATAAGCCATCAATCTTTTCACCATTAATAAGGGCATGGGGTAATTCAAACATGATTTTATCAGTATACTTTTTATTTGTCAGGGAGATGAGTTTATCACGTGCTTTTGATAATATGGGGGGTCTTGTATCTATAGAGTGTGCATCACTTGCAATAAAATGGATTAATTTTGCCTTGATTATTTTTTTGGTATATTTCAGGACATTGTTGCCGAATCTGCCTGTCAGGCTGCCTGCTGTTATCTGGCTTAGCGCTCCGGCCAGGACAAGGTCTTGTAGTATCTGAATGTTATTTTGTATTGCGGTATTCCGTTCCGGGTGTGTGATTATTGGTGTTATGCCGAGTCGTTTAAATTGACCTATGAAATTTATCACTGAATTAAGTACTATTTGTTGGGGTAATTCTAAAAAAAAATATTTACCGGTATCATTTAATGTCATTAAACAATTTTTTTTTAAATCATCAAGAATTTTTAAACTAAGGGATAATTCCGCACCAGGCAGTATGATAATATCAATCTTGTTATTTTTAAGTTCATTATTAAATTTGCTGCAGGCTGAAATAATATCATCACGCCGGTTATTATAAATCCCGTTGTGTGAATGCGGACATGCAATTATGGTTTTAATGCCGTCATTTGATGCGATTCTTGCCATTTCAAGTGCTTTGAAAATATCTGACGGCCCGTCATCAAGCCCAGGCAGTATGTGTACATGTATATCTATCATTTTATTTTGTCCTTTTGCGAAAAACAAAAAGCTGTTTTTAAATTCCAAATAACAAATAACAAATAAATAACAAATAACAAATAAGAAAAATCAAATTTCAAACTCAAAACTCAAAATTGCTTTTAAATTATAAATGAATCATAAATTCAAATATTAATCGTTTGGAATTTTCAAATTATGGTCATTGTGATTTATTTGTTTTTTGGAATTTTAAGTGGTACATAGAATTATTTAGAATGAATAATAATAGATATTTAAAGTGTCTTGAAAAAATTTTATACCTTGTGGTATAAATTATAATTTACTTATTACCTTAAATGATTTTTAAAGGTCGGGATGTCTATGGATGAAAAAAAGATTGCTCTTGTTACTGGTGGAAGTAAAGGTATAGGAAAAGCAATTGCAATACGTCTGGCAAAATCAGGTTTTGATATATGGTTGAATTATTGTTCTGATATTGATGGAGCCAATGAAGCAGCAAAGGAAATTAAAGAGACTGGCAGACAATGTACGCTTTTACAGTTTGATGTTGGTGATTTCATTAAGGTCAGGGAAGCTCTTGAGCCTCTTCTTGAAAAGGAAACGCCGTATATTTTTATTTCCAATGCAGGTTTTGCAAAAGACGGACTTATCGTATGGATGAAACCTGAAGATTTTGGAGATGTTATAAATGTACATTTAAATGGTTTTTACAATGTTGTAAAAATTATCCTTTCTTTTATGCTGAGAAAACGCAAAGGCCGGATAATTGGTATTGCTTCCACTTCAGGAGAGACCGGTCAGGCAGGACAGGTTAATTATTCCGCAGCTAAGGCAGGTCTTATCGGGGCATGTAAATCCCTTGCAAAAGAGATAGGGAAAAGGAATATCCTCGTAAATGTAGTGTCACCGGGATTTATTGAAACCAATATGACAAAAGAACTTTCCAAAGATTTGATATTACCGTTAATCCCGTTAAACAGATTCGGGACGCCGGATGAGGTCGCAGGTGTTGTTGATTTTCTTTGTTCTGATGACGCATCCTATGTAACGGGTCAGGTTATAAGTGTTAACGGAGGTGTCTATATTTAATGAAGGGTAAAAAGGCAGTCATAACCGGGATTGGGATAGTATCTTCACTCGGCACAGGCATTAAAAAAGTCTCTACTGGTCTAAGGACTGGAAAATCAGGTATTGTAATTGATCAGGTAAGAAGAGAATATGGTTTCAGGAGTGCATTAACCGGTGTTATTTCTGATTTGGATCCATTAAATTATCTTGACAGAAAACATCGTAAAACCATGCCTGAATATGGTATCTGGGCATATGCAGCTATTGAGGAGGCTATTGAAAATTCCGATCTTCCAAGGGATAGTCTTAAATCAAACATGGCAGGTATTATCTTTGGTAATGATTCGTCCGTACTGACTGCGGTTGAACAGGTTGATATAGTAAGACGCGAAAAGGCCACACGGCCAATAGGAAGCGGGCATGTCTTTCGTCTGCTTAATTCTACTCTGACCATTAATCTTAATACAATCCTTGGAACAAGGGGAGCAAACTGGACATTGAGCGGTGCATGTGCCAGCGGAGGTCATGCTGTTGGCCAGGCTGCAATGCTCATTTCACAGGGGGCACAGGATATTGTGATCTGTGGCGGCGCTCAGGAGATTAACTGGGAAGCCATGTGCAGTTTTGATGCAATAGGCGCATTCTCAAAAAACGAAGATAATCCCTGTGAAGCATCAAGACCATTTGATAAAGACAGGGATGGACTAGTCCCTTCCGGAGGTGCTGCAGCAATTATATTAGAGAGCGAGGAATATGCTGTTAAGCGCAATGCCAATATTATCGGGGAAGTGGCAGGATATGGATTTTCAAGCGATGGGTATCATATCTCAATGCCTGATAAAAATGGTCTTATTGCCTCAATGACCATGGCCTTGAATAATGCTGATATGGAGGCTTTAACTGTTGATTATATATGTGCCCATGCAACATCAACACTTTTGGGTGATGCAACAGAAGCCGGTGCTATCTGTGATGTTTTTAAGGAAAAAATGCCGTGGGTCAGTTCCATAAAATCCATGACAGGCCATGAAATGTGGATGTCAGGGGCATCACAAGTAGTTTATTCGCTTTTAATGAATCAGGGTGGTTTTATTGCCGGTAATATAAATTTTATATCTCCTGACAAAAATACGGATTTGTTGTGTATACCTCCAAAAACAATAATGTTTAAACCTAAGAATATTCTTTGTAATTCAGCGGGATTTGGCGGTACAAATTCAAGCTTATGCATTAAGGGGTATGCCTGAGTCAAGGCCGCAATATTTAATTATTAACATTAACTTATATTGATTATTATTTAATATATTTAAAATTATTATAAATAAATGAAACAACGAATCGTTATAACAGGCATGGGGTCGGTCTCCCCTTATGGAGTCGGTGCAGACGCATTGATGCAGGGGTTTTATTCTCAAAAAAAGACCGTTAAAAGAATGGACGGATGGGATGGGATAGAAGGGTTAACCAGCCATGTGGCGGCCACTGTCCCTGATTTTGATTCAAAACAATTGCCTCGTAAAATCAGGCGCACAATGGGACCCATGGCAATCATGGCGACATTTGCCGCTTTTGAGGCTGTAAAAGAAGCAGAATTATCAAAAGATATTATTGAATCAGGCAGAATTGGAGCTGTTGTT
>DAOWOC010000133.1 GCA_030642225.1 Deltaproteobacteria bacterium | reverse complement strand
GTGGTTGGTGTTGATATTACCCCTTTGGACAACCGGATTGCATCTAATGTATCATTTTTAAATACTTCTGTACTTGATCTTAATTATAAAGATCTTAAAAATATTTGCCCTTTTTATAATGTTGTAGTAAGCGATATGGCACCAAATACAACAGGCATTAAAAATGTAGATGCACAAAAATCTGTTCTTCTTTGTGAAAAGGCTCTTGAAATTGCAGCTATGCTGCTGCCCCGGGGAGGTAATTTTGTAGTTAAGATATTCCAGGGCGAGGGTTTTCATGAATATCTTGAAAAGGTTAAGGGGACATTTAAACAGGTCAGATGTTTTAAACCCAGGGGTTCAAAAAAACAGAGCAGGGAAGTATATATTTTGGGTAAAGATAAAAAATAATAGGTTTATAAAAAATTATAATCAATAATTTTTTATAATAAGGAGTGGTATATGTCAGGACATTCCAAGTGGAGTACGATCAAGCACAAAAAAGGTGCTACTGATGCCAAAAGAGGCAAGATATTTACGCGTTTGAACAAAGAGATAACTATAGCAGCACGGATTGGAGGAGGCGATCCGGATGCAAACCCGCGACTAAGGACGGCTATTGCTTCTGCAAAGTCTCAGAATATGCCCAAGGACAATATTGACAGGGCAATTAAAAAGGGGACAGGCACCCTTGAGGGGATGTCGTATGAAGAATTTCAGTACGAGGGCTACGGGCCTAATGGCATGGCTGTTCTTGTTGAGATTATGACAGACAATAAAAATCGCACAGCATCTGAGATCAGGTTTATTTTTAGTAAAAGTGGTGGGAATCTTGGTGAAAACGGCTGCGTTGCATGGATGTTTGATAAAAAAGGTTTGATTATATTTAATAAAAGCGATGTTGATGAAGAAAAAATAATGGAAATCGCACTTGATGCCGGGGCCGAGGATATTGATGATGAGGCTGGGGAAATTGAGATAATTACAGCTCCATCTGATTTTGAAAATATTAAAAAGGTTCTTGAAGATGCCGGATTTAAGCCTGTTAATGCAGAGATAACCATGATACCGCAAACTACCGTTCAACTTACGGGTCATCAGGTCGGCCAGGCGTTACGTCTCATGGATGCCCTTGAAGACAATGATGATGTCCAGAATGTCTATGCCAATTTTGATATATCTGATGAAGATATGGAAGCACTCAATTAATTATGATGGCCCTTGGCGTTGACCCGGGCTCGCAGGTTACAGGATTCGGGCTGGTACAGCTTGAAGGAACAAGGCTTGTCCATATAGATCATGGCTGCATATCAACAAAAAAAGCAAAATCTTTTAATGAGCGATTGCCTTTGATATACAACGGGCTTATTGAGATTATTGATAAATATTCACCCGGGGTGGCTGCTGTTGAAAATCTTTTTATGGCAAAAAATGCTCGCAGCGCACTTAAGCTTGGTCATGCCCGTGGCGTTGCCATCCTTGCCATCCAAAATCGCAATATAAATGTCTTTGAATATACGCCTCTTGAGGTAAAAAAAGCGGTTGTGGGTTATGGCAGGGCGGATAAAAATCAGGTACAGCAAATGGTCAGTATTTTGCTGAATTTAAAGAAAATACCAATCACAGATGCGGCAGATGCCCTTGCAGTTGCCATATGCCATCTGCATACATATCCCCGTAATTGGAATTCCGGAGCATGATTTTATGATTGCAATGCTTGAAGGAAACATAGAGTACCGTGGAGAAGATCATATTGTCCTTTCTGTTGCCGGCGTTGGTTACCGGGTATTTTTACCGTTATCAAATATTTCAACTTTGCCGGAGGATGGACGGCCGGTTAAACTTTTTATCCATACGCATGTAAGAGAGGATGCAATTAATCTATTTGGTTTTGTTTCTACAACAGATCGCGAGCTTTTTATGCATGTGACCTCAATTAGCGGAATAGGGCCAAGGCTCGGTATGGCAATAATATCCAGCCTTCCGGCTGATGATATCATTCAGGCAGTTCAATTCAGGGATGCGGCAATGCTCACGCGTGTCCCTGGTATTGGCAAGAAAACAGCAGAGAGGATAATACTTGAGCTTTCAGACCGGTTCAAAAAAACCCCGGTTGTCAGATCGGTTTCAACCGCCAAGAGCAGGGCGGGCAGCCTGATGTCTGATGCATTGTCAGCATTGCAAAATCTTGGTTTTGTAAAAGGGCAGACAGATAAGATACTCTCATCCCTGATCTTGGAAAATCCTGACATAGGTCTTGAAAATTTACTCAAAAAGACTTTAATAGAGATGGGCAGGAGGTAATTTTTTTTGAATCAGTCGGAAGATAAGATATTGAATCCTGAGCCTGCCCTACAGGATATTACCATTGAAACCAAGGTAAGACCCTCAAATTTTGAAGAGTACCTCGGGCAGAAATCATTAAAAGAAAAATTGCAATTATTTATCATGGCAGCGAAAAAAAGGGGTGAATCCCTTGACCACTGTCTTTTTCATGGTCATCCTGGACTTGGCAAAACAACACTTGCTTCAATCATAGCAAATGAGATGTGTGTCAGCATAAAATCCACATCAGGTCCTGTCCTGGAAAAAGCCGGGGACCTTGCTGCCCTCTTGACTAATCTTGAATCTGGAGACGTTCTTTTTATTGATGAGATTCACAGGCTTAATGCAGCTGTTGAAGAGATATTATATCCTGCGATGGAGGATTATCAGCTTGATATAATAATAGGTCAGGGCCCAAGCGCCCGTGCCATCAAGATAGATATCCCCAGATTCACTCTTGTGGGCGCCACCACAAGAGCCGGACTTCTTACCCCCCCTCTTCGGGACAGATTTGGAGTAATGCTCAGGCTTGATTTTTATAAGCCTGATGAATTAAAACTTATAGTTAAAAGGTCGGCCAAAATACTTGGGATATCAATAGATGAGGAAGGAGCGTTTGAAATAGCAAGGCGTTCACGCGGGACACCGAGGATTGCAAACCGTATTCTTCGCAGGGTAAGGGATTATGCGGAGATCAGGGCCGACGGTCGTATTACCATGGATGTTGCGGACAAGGCGCTTTTACTCCTTGGCGTTGATAAAATGGGTTTTGATCACATGGACAGGCTTATCATTCGGTCTATTATTGAAAAATTTGACGGTGGGCCGGTTGGTCTGGAAACAATAGCCGCAGTCGTAAGTGAAGAAGGAGACACTATTGAGGAGGTATATGAACCGTATCTGATACAGGAAGGTTTTCTCAAAAGGACCCCAAGGGGGCGTGTTGTGACCAGCCTGGCGTATGAACATTTAAACATGACGCCAAAAACAGATTCTGGTTAACTCCGGTTTTTTGTATATGGGTTGATATGGCGCTTGATGCATAATAACATGGCATCCTAAAATAAATCTTGATTATTATAACCTGTGAGGTTATAATTAAAATGTAACAAGTTGAGTATTATCTGGATGGAAGGGGTAAACAGCCAGTCGCCAAGTGGTTAAATGAGATTTTTAGATCTGATATAGTGGGAGCTTCAAAAATTGATGCTCGAATTCAAAAGCTCAAAGAGCATGCCCTAAAACTTATAGACACTAATATGATGAAACCCATAACCGGAGTAGAAAAACATATTTATGAGCTGCTACCTGGTGCATATAGAATCATTGTTTATTATGACTTAACGCAATTAAAATTTATTCTTCTTCATGGCTTTCGGAAAACAAGACAACGACAGAATAAAGATATAGCCCATGCAAGGCGAAATCTGCAAAGATATTTGTCAATGCTTGGTTGAAAATAAGAAAGGAGATAATATGAGAACACCAACTCACGATTTAGTGTATAGGTTAAAAAATTCGGAATACGCAAAGCTATATGGCTCCGAACAGGTGAAGGCAGATTTAGCAATTACATTATCGAAGGCTCGTCATAGTCTAAACATGACACAGAAACAATTTGCTGATAAGCTTAAATTAAGCCAGCCGTATATTGCTAAATTAGAGAGTGGTGATGCCAATCCAACTATTGGTGCTATTGGTGCCATGTTGGCCGCAGTTGGTTTGAGTCTTGTTACACATACTAAATTATTGCTTCCTTCTTTTGTCGCTTCCGCTTCCATAGGACTACATCCTATCTCACCAGCTGATGTGCTAAGTCTCGATAAATATAGTGCAGGTGCTTCTGGTGACTTTATATATGGAGAAGCGAAAACTATCAATGCATAATATCAGTATGGAGGGCAGTAAAATGAACCTATCCAAAAACATGCAAAATTTATTTATCAAGGAACTTAAATTTGTGCTTAAGAACATGAAGGCCACTGTTATGCTAGCGGAAAAATTATATTTTTTCAGTGCTATTTACGCTGTTGCTAACAGAATCTTTAACATAGAGTTTCATTCCGAATTAGTTTTCATCCACAACGTTATCCAGTCAACTCATCAACTAATCAGTAATAACTTGGCTATAGCTTCTCAGGGGCATGAATCATCGGTTGGTATTCCAGATGGGTTGTTTGACGGCTTAGAGAACGCAGTAGAAGAACTGATTGCAAATATATCAAATAACCAAGATAT
>DAOWOC010000254.1 GCA_030642225.1 Deltaproteobacteria bacterium | reverse complement strand
GTTGCGCAATGGCAGCAGGTTTTGCACCCAGAGAGTATCAGTACCTGGTATCCGCCATCAATGGTGTATCTATGGTTGGTTTTTAATAAGATTACGGCAGGACCTCAGGGGATGCTCATATTTCATTATGTGGTTTATTTCCTGTCTATTTACATATTGGCAAATATTTTTTATTCTAAAATTATCCCCAAAATTATTTTTATTTTTGTTATTGGCTTATTCCCTCCAATATTTTTTTTAAACGGTGTGATATGGAAAGATACTTCAATGCTTGTCGCTATTTCCATGTCTTTTGCCTTACTTTTCAAGTTTGAGGTAAATGCAAAAAAAGCACTGTTGCTATTCTCGGTTTGTTTTTTTCTGTACGGTGTAGCTGTAAGGTATAATGCCATAGTGTGTTTAATACCATATCTTATCTATACATTATCATTACTGATTAAAGCTGATAAAACGAAAAAACTAATTTTGATAGTACTGCTGACACCAATACTTTTTTATGGCGGGATTAAACTGACCCATTTTGTTAATCATGGTTTTGTAAAAGAGG
This sequence comes from Deltaproteobacteria bacterium, assembly GCA_030642225.1. Lineage (GTDB taxonomy): Bacteria > Desulfobacterota > DAOWOC01 > DAOWOC01 > DAOWOC01 > DAOWOC01. The sequence goes on along the minus strand of DAOWOC010000254.1, from coordinate 2,371 downwards.
GGAATGTCGCATATCATATGGAAAATTCTGCGTTTATTTGGGATTTATGGGGAATGTCCGTAGAGCTTGATAAGAACATTATTCCCAAATATGTTTTGAATAAGCCTGGTAGATCTTTAACAATAGAACAATTGAAGAGCTATTATGTACCATATAGTGCGACAGTATTGTGGATACCCTATCTTAGTCCGATCAGGTGGGCAAAGTCCTTCCCGGATAAAAAATTTAAAAAAGATTTTGTTCGATTAATTTTCAAATATCCGGCAGCTTATTTTAAGGTTAGAAGCAGAATTGTTTTATATATGCTTGGAATAAAAAAACCTGTATTTGTCGCGTATAACTTTTATATATATCAACCTGGTGAAAAAGATCACTGGTTGTATGAGGCATCTAAGGATCTTGAATTTCATAATAAAGAAGCACTATACACAGCTCAAAAAATTGCTTATTATTTACTAACTAAGACTCCACTGTATTTGGCTTGGGTCTATTTTATTTTAATCCTGTTGCAGTTAGTTTTTGTATTTTTGTATAAAGATGCACTTGGTAAATATTTTAAACAATACCTGTTGATCCTGTCAACAGGATTGATCTATTGGTTTCCTTATACTATAATTAGTGGCTCTGCTGATTTTAGGTATAGTAATCTAACTATATATTGTAGTATTGTAATGTTACCACTATTAGTTCAAAGTATCTTTAAATACCATAAAAGATGTAATGATAACTATAAAGATGATAAATTCAATGTATCCTGAAGAAAAGAATAATAGCGAAGATTTTTCAATTGAACTTTCTGTTGTAATTCCATGTCTCAATGAAGCGGATACTCTGGAAGTGTGCATTGGGAAAGCCCAGAGCGCTATGCATGACCATGGTATTACCGGAGAAGTGGTGGTAGCAGATAACGGTAGTACTGATGGATCGCTTGAGATAGCAGAGAGGATGAAGGCCCGTATCATTCATGTTGAGGAAAAAGGGTACGGTGCTGCCCTGCAGGGTGGCATAGAAGGTTCTCTTGGTAAATTTGTGATTATGGGAGATGCTGACGACAGTTATGATTTTCTCGAAACGCCAAAATTTGTCGAGAAATTACGAGAGGGTTATGACCTGGTGATGGGGTGCCGCCTGCCCGGTGGAGGAGGTACTGTCGCACCGGGAGCAATGCCTTTCTTGCATCGATGGTGGGGAAACCCGATGTTCACATTTATGGCCAGAAAGATGTTTAAGATGCCTACCCATGATGTATATTGCGGACTCAGAGGTTTTACCCGTAAGCTTTATGACCGTCTCCAACTCACCTGTACCGGGATGGAGTTTGCCACTGAGATGCTGATTAAGAGCAGCCTGATGGAGGAGAAGATAGCAGAGGTACCCATAACGCTCCATAAAGATGGTCGAAAGAATAGGGCACCGCATCTGAAGACCTTCAGCGACGGCTGGCGGACCCTGCGATTTTTTATGATGTATAGTCCCAGATGGCTCTTTCTGATGCCGGGACTGTTTTTTTTCCTGCTCGGTATCATGGGGTATTGCTTAGCCCTGCCCGGTGTTTCCATATTCGGAGCAGTGCTTGATGCCCATACTCTTCTTTTTGCCAGCCTGTCGGTGATTATTGGTTTTCAAGGCATGATTTTTGCCGCGTTGGCTAAAATCTTTTCCATTCGGGAGCATTTTATACCCGACGATGAACGGATTAATAGATTCTTCCAGGTTATTACCCTGGAAAAGGGAATAGCAGCCGGAGCATTGATATCCTGCTGCGGTCTTGTCGCCCTTGGGATAGCTGTAATGAACTGGTGGCAGAGCGGTTTTGCTGAACTTGATTACGCAAAGACCATGCGGATCGTGATTCCCGGATTTACGCTTACCGTACTAGGGTACCAGAGTGTTATGGGGAGCTTTTTTGCCAGTATCCTCGGGATGCCCCGCAAATGAGTCTGCTGGATGTTGTTCATGGTTCGTACATTCATACCAGACGGGTTCTCGTTCTATCTCGATTGCTGCAAGAGCTTTTGCCGGCCAACTGTTCAGTGGTTGATGTCGGTTGCGGAGATGGTCTTCTGGCCGAGGATGTTGCAGGAAAGCGTACGGATGTAACTGTTGTCGGGGCAGATGTGCTGGTCAGACCTTCGGCCGTTATACCGGTCAAGGAATTTGATGGGCTTCATTTGCCATGGGATGACAATAGTGTTGATGTGGCTATGTTTATAGATGTGCTGCATCACTGTGATGATACGGCCGGGCTGCTCAGGGACGCAAAACGGGTTGCGCGCAGGGCAATAGTCATTAAAGATCATAATGTAATTGGCCCTTTTGCCTGGAACCGATTATCGTTAATGGACCAAGTGGGAAATGCCAGGCATGGAGT
>DAOWOC010000369.1 GCA_030642225.1 Deltaproteobacteria bacterium | reverse complement strand
GCATAGTCTGCTTAAAGAAACTCCTTTATATCCATGTCATTTATATGAAAGACAATAGCATCATCCAAAGAACCCTTTTTTATTGCCTCAAGGCTTGCGGTAACATCGCCATAGCGCCTTTTGTGCTTACGTGGGGAGGAATTTAATATCTCTCCGCCTCCAATGGTATCCACAGGGGAATATGACCTGATAACAAAACGGTCACCCATAAGAGTAGCTACCGGTTCTTCAAGGCGAAATTGTACAAACCCGCTCTCCCCGGGCATCATCTTTTCCTGGTTAATTAATATTACATTGCACAGTACCTCGCATGTGCCAGTATAAAAACGTACCCTCACCCTGTTTAATAGTGGTTTTTGCACATCTGGCAGATATCTCATAAAGCCATCAATCATAAAATTAGGCTGCATTGAACCTGGCGTTGCAAGGACAAATCCCCTCTCTATTTTATCCCTTTCCACACCCTGAATATTAATAGCTGTACGCTGGCCGGCTGTAACCATTTTGACCGCTTCTCCATGAACCTGAAGCCCTCTTATCCTGGCCTGAAATTCCGGCGGATATATCATTACCTGCCCGCCTTCAGTGATGACACCTGACTGGGCGCTACCTGTGACCACTGTCCCGAATCCTTTTATAGTAAAAACCCTGTCAATGGGTAAACGAAAAGGGCCTTCGTGACTTCGTTCTTTTATAGCTCCTGCCTTTTTGGCGATTTCTTCTTTAACCATATCCAGCCCCTCGCCGGTAATTGATGATACAGGGATAACTGGTTCTCCCTCTAAAAACGATCCACTTACAAACTCTGAGATATCCTCCTTAACAAGATCGATCCAGTCAGGGTCATCAACCATATCTATCTTGCTTAAAATAATAAAACCGCTTTTAACCCCAAGCAGATCACAGATATGAAAATGTTCCCTTGTTTGCGGCATGATACCTTCATCCGCTGCAATCACAAGGGCAACGATATCAATACCTGTAACACCGGCTACCATATGTTTTACAAAACGTTCGTGCCCGGGCACATCAACAATCCCTACGATTTGTCCATCAGGGAGTTTAAAAGAGGCGAATCCAAGCTCTATGGTTATCCCCCTTGCCTTTTCCTCTTTAAGCCTGTCGGTATCTATATTGGTCAACGCCTTAATAAGGCTTGTCTTGCCATGATCTATATGTCCTGCTGTCCCAAGTATAATCTGTTTCATCTAATTGATTTTGCTCCATGGTTAAGATAAAAATCTTGACTTTTTTATGCATTTATAAATATTGTCTGACAATTATTAAACAATCAATATGAATTTTCTTAAAACTTATCACTTATTTTCGCTTTATTTAAAGGAAAAAAGAGTTTTTTATTTATCTTAACCCTTTATCGCAAGTTTAATCTTGCAAACCTTTAATAAATTATAACGAGATATTTACAAAAGGATAAATATGATACGTTTCATGGGCCTTGATTATGGAACCAAGACCATAGGGGTTGCTATAAGCGATCCATTCGGGTGGACTGCGCAGGGGATAGAGATAATCAAACGGACAAATATTAATAAGGATATACAGAGCCTTGTTAAATTGGTCGAAAAATATGATGTTCAGGAGATAGT
>DAOWOC010000292.1 GCA_030642225.1 Deltaproteobacteria bacterium | reverse complement strand
GGTTGGTCCATCAGGTTCAGGGAAATCAACATTTCTTAACCTTTCAGGATGCATTGATCAGCCATCTAAAGGAGAGCTTTATGTTTGCGGCCAAAACACCGGCAAACTCAATCCAAAGGAGATGACGATTCTAAGGAGAGATTATATTGGTTTTATATTTCAGGAATATAACCTTATCCCGGTCCTGTCTGCGCGGGAAAATATTGAATATCCTCTGATTATCAGAAAAGTTGCGAAAAAAGAGAGAATAAAACGGGTTGATAAGATCATAGAACTTGTTGGTCTTACAAAATGGGCAGGCCACAGGCCCGATGAAATGTCAGGCGGGCAGCGACAGCGGGTAGCCATAGCAAGGGGGCTTATATCGAATCCATCTCTTGTACTCGCTGATGAACCAACAGCAAATCTGGATACTGAAACAGGCGCTGAAGTTATTAATAATATGCAGGAACTAAATAAAAAACTCGGAGTTACTTTTATATTCAGCACTCATGACAAGCAGATCATGAGACATGCTGATCGCATAATAACAATAAAGGACGGGAATATACTATGAATAAACCTGAACCATCTCCAGTTCACCTTGAAAAAACAAAGTATTGTGATATCAGACACCCTGATATATTAAAAACTATTGCTGATATTGCCCCAACAGATATGCCGGATATTGATAAAAGACTTTCAATTTTTCATTTTGTCAGGGATCAGATCAGCTCAGGTATGGATGTGTTTCAGATTACAGCGAGTGATGTTTTAAAAAGGGGTATGGGCGGTTGTTCCGGCAAGGCAGTGTTATGTGTTACACTGATGAGGGCCGCTGGCATACCATGCAGGTTTGCTGTTTCAGACCTGACAAGGGACGTTTTTCTTGTTATTATGAAAAACAGGCTTACCATGCGGGCATTTAACCACTTGCCTGAAACCCTTCCGCATATCATGCCTTTAATATGGACAGGAAGCGAATGGGCAAGGGCCGAGGTCTCTTTTGATAAAAAAATCTATGAAGCATGTTATAAAGAAGCTTATGACTGGGATATTGACTGGGATGGTATAACGGATGTTACCCCTTTGGTAGATTTATGCGTAACCCCATTTGAATTCATGGATGATATTGATGAGTCCATAGATAATAATTTCGGGCGTTATATCCCCCCGGTTCTTATGAGCAGGGTTTTATTCGGTATAGGGAATACATATGTTGATATGTTGAGAAAAAGAAGAAGGCCTAAGAAAGGCTGAATAAAAATTGATAATCCAGATGATCGTGTCTTCAATAAAAAAATTATAAGATAAGATAGGTAGTATCACAATGATTCAGATAATATTATTATAATATCGGGGGTTGTTTGAAACGCCGAAAAAAATTATTTTTATAGTAGAGACCTTTATTTTTAAACATTTTCATGGTGAAAATATCCGTGGCATCTAAAATGCTTTCAGCACCTCCCAAAAAAAGATAACCATTTGGACGTAGAATTTTTGCAAAGGCATTAAAAACATCCATTTTTTTCAAAGTAGAAAAATAGATAAGCGTGTTACGGCAGAAGATAATATCCTGCATGGAAACATAATTAAGGGAAGCCCGTATATCTTTTTGGAAAAAACAAACAAGTTTTTTCACTTTAGGGTGTATCTCCCAGTTTTTTCCATCAAATGAAAAATATTGTTTTTTAATCTCTGATGGGAGCCCCCTGTCTATTTCAAGGCTACTATAAACTCCTTTTTTTGCAATCTCTATAACCCTGCTTGATATATCATTTGCAAAAATTTCAACCTGATCAGGTTGAATAATATTATTTTTTTTAATATATTCTAATATCGTGATTGCAATGGAGTATGGCTCCTGTCCTGTTGAACATCCAGCGCTCCAGATTCGTATTTTTTTTCGTTTACCCGATACAATTTCCAAAGCCATTTTTTTTAAAATGATATCTTTTAATATTAAAAAAGGGGTTTTATCCCTGAACCATAGCGTTTCATTGGTTGTGATTGCATCAATAATTCTGTTATTAATTTTATTTGTCTTGTCAGTAACGGCAATTTTGTATAACTCGAAATAGGTGAGGCATTTATATTCAGCCATGATTGGAGAAAGCCTGCTTTGTAGTAGATACATTTTATGCATAGTAATTGATATACCACTGATACTTTCAATGTGATTTTGAAGTAATTGGAAATCGCTTTTGTTAATAGTGCCGAGTTCAGGTGTCACAACCCGGGCATTATCTGTTTTATCACCTGTTTTATTATTTATTCGCAAATTAAAAACCATTAGTGAATTTAAGTTGTTATAAGTTAATACTTAAATCAATATATTAAATAATTTTTATAACTTTAATTAAATATCGGTTGTCGGTTGAATGAAAAATGATTATTTGAAATTTAATATTAATTATACTATTAAAAAATATCAAGCAAATCATTAAAAAAAGGCATTGTTTAATAAGATTGTTTTATAAAAAGCATGAAATTGTTCTGTTGCGTTATTTTTGTTGACATATTTTGTTGTGGTTTTATTGGAAGCAT
>DAOWOC010000278.1 GCA_030642225.1 Deltaproteobacteria bacterium | reverse complement strand
TGCTGCTTGACTCAGCACAGACAGCCGGAGCAATTCCCCTTGATGAACTAAACAATATTGCAGATATAATAGCCTTTACCGGCCATAAGGCGCTTTTGGGGCCAACCGGTATAGGCGGGCTGATCATGAACAATAATGCGCTCAGGCAGCTCAGGAAAAACAGGGAAGATTCTAACCAGAACCCCAATTGTTCCATATATCCCATTATAGGGGATGAAATGATTGCAGAATGCCTCCCTGGAACACAAAATACACTTGGCCTTGCCGGGCTGATGGCCAGCCTCAATTTTATACATCAACAGGGAATCGTTCATATTTCAACACATTTAAAAAAACTTGCCCTGGACTTTTATACAAATATGAAAAATATTAAGGAGATTGATATCCTCGGCCCTGATGATATTCTCGAACTTGCACTCCCTATTATTTCATGTACAGTAAAAGGGGTAAACCCTGGAAGGGTTTGTCAGCTTTTAAAAGAAAATTTCGGGATCATTGCTGCATCCGGCTCCTATAATGCATTAACGGCCATGGAAACTCTTGGCGCTTCTTCAGATGGGACAATAAGGTTTTCTCTTGGATATTTTAATACGAGAAGGGATATAAAAAAGATAACAGAGGCGCTTAAATCGATTATCAAAAAATCAAAGGTCAAATCCTGATTATTTATGTATAACTGTTCATTGAAATTACTGCTGACCGTTTTTTGACGGTTCTATTTTATGACTATTTTAAGCTATTGTACGGGGAATTTTTATTACATTATTTTTTGGAATTTTATTTTGCATAAATAGTTTATAGATTGTTCATATGTGGTCGATTTTTTAAAAAATGTATAAATAAAAAAGATAATTTTATAAAAATCATAAATGTAATTAACCATGTTATTAAATAAAAAAATTATCGTTGTCATGCCGGCTTATAATGCTGAGTTGACGTTAAAACAGACCTATAATGATATCCCCCATAATATTGTGGATGAAGTCATTCTTGTGGATGATAAAAGTTCTGACCAGACTGCCGGGCTTGCCAGGTCAATGGGGATAAAAACATTTATACATCTTTCAAATAAGGGGTATGGCGGGAATCAGAAGACATGTTATGATGAGGCCATGAAACTTGGGGCGGATATTGTTATTATGCTCCATCCTGATTATCAGTATACCCCAAAATTGCTTACTGCCATGGCCTCTTTGATTGCTGAAGGCCTTTTTGATTGTGTGCTTGGTTCCAGAATACTTGGGGAGGGCGCTTTGAAAGGCGGTATGCCTCTTTATAAATATATTTCAAACAGGGCGCTTACATTCTTTCAGAATATTTTTTTGCATCATAAACTTTCAGAATATCATACGGGTTTGCGCGCGTTTTCAAGGGAGGTGATAAAAACCCTGCCTATTTATAAAAATTCAGATGATTTTGTGTTTGATAATCAAATGCTTGCCCAGATAATTTATGCGGGTTTCAGAATTGGCGAGATCACATGCCCCACGCTTTATATGGATGATTCCTCTTCAATCAGTTTTAAAAGATCAGTGGTATATGGATTGGGTGTATTAAAAACATCTTTGCAATTCAGGCTTCACAAATGGAAGATAATTAATTCTCATATTTTTTCAGGTTTGGATATAGTTAAAAAGATTAGAATGAACCCATATCAATAATTTTTTTTAAGGTGATTAAATTAATGGATTTTTGTGCATCAATAATATTATCAGTAATTATTCCGGTTTATAATGAAGAGGATAATGTGTTGCCTCTTTATCAGGCCATTACAGATGCCCTGGCCACCTCTCATCATACTTATGAAATCATTTTTATAAATGATGGGTCAACAGACAAGACAGAGGCAGGATTAAATGAGCTTGCTAAAAAAGATAAAAGGGTAGGGGCCATCCATCTAAAGCGGAACTTTGGCCAGACAGCTGCTATTATGGCTGGAATCGACAATGCTAAAGGGGATATTATTATCCCAATGGATGGTGATCTGCAAAATGATCCCAGGGATATCCCGCGTCTGGTTGAAAAATTAGATCAGGGATATGATGTTTGTTCAGGCTGGCGCAAAGACAGGAAAGATAATCCCTTAAAACGTAACTTGCCGAGTTTTATAGCAAATATGCTTATATCAAGAATATCAGGTGTTCATCTAAATGATTATGGATGTACCTTGAAGGCCTATAAAAGAGAAGTTATTAAAGATGTAAAACTTTATGGTGAAATGCACCGTTTTATACCTATTTATGCTACCTGGCAGGGCGCAAAGGTAACAGAGATTCCTGTCAGCCATCATGCCCGAAAATATGGAAAATCAAAATATGGTTTGGAGAGGACAATAAAGGTCGTGCTTGACCTGATGGTTGTCAAGTTTCTTGCAAAATATGCCCAAAAGCCAATTTATGTCTTTGGGTCTTTTGGGCTGTTCAACCTTTTAATTGCTTTTTTGGCAATCGCATGGGCATTTTATCTCAAATTTTTTGGAGATAAATCCTTTGTGCAAACCCCCCTGCCTCTTATTTTTGTCATGGCCGCTATCACGGGTTTTATGTGTATCCTTATGGGGCTTTTGGCAGAGATGATTATGCGGACATATTATGAATCCCAGGATAAACCTGTATATCTTATCAGGGAATCTTATAATTTAAAAAGGGGCTTATAATAATATGTGCGGTATCTCCGGTTTTG
>DAOWOC010000196.1 GCA_030642225.1 Deltaproteobacteria bacterium | reverse complement strand
GTATCAGACATTATTCCCTCCTGAACTTCATATTAGATTTATTATATTAAAACTATATGCTAAACCGGCGGTGTACCATGTAATTTATTTCTTTTTGGCAATTTTTCAACCTTGTTTCCGGTAAGCTGCAAAGCCTGTATAATCTTTATCCTTGTATCCTTAGGCTCGATAATTTCATCAACTATCTGGGTTGTATATCCCTTTGCAACATCAAAGACATCCACCTTTTCCCTTGAAAAATCCATGTATCCTTCATATGCATCTTCTTCAATGCCTTTGCCATACACTTCCCTGTAATCAAGCTCAGATGCCTCTACCGCAAACCTTGCAATGGGCCAGGCATAACACAAATCTGTCCCCATCTCCTTGGCTCCGCCCATAATCAGGCTTCCTGCATCACCATAAGACTCTCTTAAAACAATGCTGATCTTTGGTATGGTCGAGGTTGCATAGACATCAAGTATTTTACCATAATGTCTTAAAAGTCCTTTTGCCTCTTCTTCCTCCCCAGGAACAAACGGAGGGATATCAACAAGATTTAAAAGCGGTATATTATATGCGTCAAGCACCTGTAAAAAACGATAATACTTGTCACATGAATTAATCTCAACAATACTACCCGGCTCATTGGGATTGTTTGCAACCAGACCGACTGTCTCACCATTAAACCTGCAAAAACATGTAATCAGATTCTTTGCATACTCATCCTTGATCTCATAATACTCTCCATTATCCACAAGGACTTTAATTACATCATGCATATTATATTTAGTGTCATAATCATCAGGGACAATATCCATAAGATTGTCAACCAGGCGGTCCGGCGTATCTGTCGAATCTATTGCAGGAGATTTTTCAAGATAACTTGATGGTAGATAATTTAAAAGCTCACGCGTCTTTTTTATTGTTTCCCCATCATTAGCACCTACAACATCACATGTGCCGCTATATTTCATATGATAATCAGCACTGCCAACACTTTTATCAATCTTTTCTGAAGTTGCAGCAGCAGCCTGTCTTGGCCCGGCAAGCCACAGATTGGCAGTCTCCCTGCTCATCAATAAAAAATCACAAAGTGTAGGTGCATAAGCCTGACCCGCGATACATGGCCCCATCAGCACATTTATCTGGGGAATTATACCGGAATATTTTGAAATCAGGCAAAAATACCAGTCAACACGTGATAATTGCACATCCACATAACCAAGCCTTCCACCTGAAGAATCAAGCAGCCATACCATGGGCATACGCCACTTGGCTGCCATTTTTATTATTTCGGCACATTTCTGCAAATGCTGCATACCTATGGAACCGCCAAGCACGGTAAAATCACTGGAATAAACCGCTACATTTCTTCCCTTAATCTCACCATAACCAATAACCGCCCCATCACACGGTGCATCGCTTACCCTCCCATCCATCCTGGAGCCAGTTGTATTTACGCATGAACCCAACTCAATAAATGTACCTGGATCTAAAAGGGAATCAACCCTTTCTCTTGCAAGGAGTTTCCCTCTGGAGTGCTGCCTGTCAACATGCTGCTGGCCCCCTCCGATTAAATTTTTAGCCTGTATATCCTTTAATTTTCGTATTGCTTCCTTCATTTTTTCAGCCATATTCATACCCCTTTTGAACATATTACGCAGGTTTGATAAAACGCCTTTTATCAAGCAGCTCTTCATATTTATCAGCAGTTGCCATAAGCGCCTTAATAATCATGGAACGGGTATCCCTTGGATCAATTGCTTCATGAACCATATAATAAGAAGTCCAGTCTTTTGAAAGAGTCATAATATTTAGATGTTCTCTTATAATGCTCACAAAAGTATTGTAAACCTCATCATAATTTCCCTTTTCTTTAGCCTTCTCAAGCTGCTTATGGAAGACAGCCTGCACAATAGCCTCTGGACCGGTAGGAGCAAACTCCCCGGACGGCCATCCCAGAACAAAATCAGGGTTCATTTGAGAACATCCCATCACTATATTTGCCCCGCCATAAGCCCTGCGTAAAACAATCGTAATCTTCTGGCATGTAAGGTGAGAGTAAGACATAAGATTTTTTGCGCCATGCCTGATAATACCAAGTCTCTCCCACTTATCGCCAGGCACATAAGCCGTTGAATCAACAAGGTTGATAAGGGGGATATTAAATGCATCAAGAAACATTATAAAACGATCATATTTATCAGAAGAATTGATTTCAAAGACACCACTCATCTCATCAGGATTATTCGCGACAATCCCGGCGACCTGCCCGTTAAACCTTGCAAAACCAACTACAAGGTGGGTTGCAAAGTCTTCCTTAATCTCAAAAAAATCTCCATTATCAACGATCTTTTCAATAATCTCATGTATATCATATGTATATTTCGGATCATCAGGCATTACATCAAGGATGGTTTCATCCCGCCTGTTTGGGTCATCATCTGTTTCTATATCAGGAGCTTTTTCCCAGCAATTCTGGGGGAGAAAAGCAAGCAGCTCCTGTGCTTTCTCAATAGCCTCTTCATCGCTTTGAACAATAAAATCGCACTGCCCGCTCTGCTCCATGTGAAATTCAGCCCCACCTGCTTCTTCTGTTTTTTTCTCGCCTCCAAGCCAGAGAAAACCAGTATCTTCATTTATAATCAAAAAATCAGACAACACAGGAACAGTTGAAAGAAGACCGGTACACGGCCCGAGAAGAAGCATAATCCTCGGGATAATGCCTGAATAAACCGAATAATTTCTTATGAACTTAGCTATCCCGTTAAGACCTGTACCACCGTTTTTTATATTCAGCCTTTCTCCACCTGAATCCATCATACCTATTACAGGCATCCTTCTCCTGCCTGCCATCTCTATAACCTCAGCCAATTTCCATGCGGTCTGGTCACTAATAGCGCCTGACATAACAGTAAAATCAAGGGAATAGAGCATTATAGGACGTCCTGCAACCTTTCCGAATCCCATGACAACACCCTCACCCGGGCTTGGTCTGATCTTGCCATCACGAGGCAAACGATTCTCCCTGACAAGTGAACCGATTTCATCAAATGTCCCCTTGTCAACAAGCCTGTCAATCCTTTCCCTTGCTGTAAGCTTTCCAAGGGAGCGCTGGAGTTCAACACGCTCTGCCCCTCCCATGGTAAGACTCTCCAGACGGTTCATTTCAAGTTTGTGCAAATATCCGTCCATCCATTTTCCCATGTTGTCTATCTCCTTATATTTATTGACTAATTTCTATATATTTATCAATATGCCAATTATTTACAAATTTTAAAAGACCATTCAGGTTTTAACAATAATACTTTCAGGCAGCCTTTTTGTAAAAATTTCCACTGCCTCCTCAACCATATCTTCAACAACCACACGCGCAGGTTTTATCTCATTAATAAGCCCTGAGACCTGACCAGCAAAACCGCCCACATGATCATCAAGCCCTGCCCCTAAAAATCCTCCAAGAAGGGCGGAGGATAAAATAACCTGAAATGGAAAGTCCAGCGCCTCAAGTCCCGATGCATTCCAAAGATCATGGTATTTTGTATAATTAGCGCGTGAGGTCTTACCTGTATAAAGTTTACTTACACGGGTATCCTCATCTG
>DAOWOC010000172.1 GCA_030642225.1 Deltaproteobacteria bacterium | reverse complement strand
GTCTCACTTATTATAGCTATTGAGCGGTTTATGTTTTTAAGGAAAACAATGATTAATGCGGATAAGATGATGGATGATGTTAATAGCCTTGCGCAGGATAACAAATGGGATAAATGTATTGCAATATGTCAAGAACAAAGCCAAAGGCCTGTTCCCAGGGTACTTCTTGCCGGGATAAACAACCGGAGAATGGATCGTGAAGGTATGGAGAATGTTCTTCAGGAGACAATATTGAGTGAAATTCCACGGCTTGAAAAATTTCTTCCGACCCTTGGAATCCTCGCTGCCATATCTCCACTTCTTGGACTTCTTGGTACTGTTACAGGGATGATAAATACATTTCATGTAATAACGCTTTACGGCACAGGTGATCCGAAAATGATGTCAGGGGGTATTTCAGAGGCGCTTGTGACAACAATGCTCGGGCTTGGGGTTGCAATACCCATAATGCTTTTTCATACGTTTTTAAGTCGTACAGTAGAGAAGATTATCAGTCAGATGGAGGAAAAGGCCGTGGCCCTGACCAATATCGTGTTCAGGGATAAAGGTGTTTGCTGATGTATCATGTTATGGAACCACTTTGGTCATTATTCCTTTATTTTAAATCAGGGGGCGTTATTATGTATCCCCTTGCAGTTATGTCCATCTTGTTGTGGCTTTTTTTTGTTAATCGTTTTGTCCTGTTCAAGGGTATGAGCGATAATGATATATCGCTTAAAGAGGTTGAAGATTGTATTAAAAACACGCTTGTCCCGGATTTGAAAAAATATCACGGGATAAGGGCAAGATTTGTGGCAAGGTTTATCAAAAGGATAACCAGTGATTCCTGTTTCAATAATCGCCTTCTTGATGAAGATGTGATGTTCTTTGTAGCTTCTTTGAATAAATATTTGTCATTTATAGCTATTATGGCCAGGGTTGCCCCTTTGCTCGGGCTTTTAGGGACAGTTATAGGCATGATTACCACCTTTGAAGTAATATCATGTTTTGGGACAGGTAATGCAAAGGCAATGGCAGCAGGCATATCAGAGGCCCTTGTCACTACTCAGAGCGGACTGCTTGTTGCGATACCAGGGCTTTTTATGAGCAATTATCTATACCGCAAGTCAGATAAATTAAAACACCAGATTGCATCAACGGCTATGTATCTTAGAAAATATATTTGAATATTGTATTGGTTTACGGTTTACAGTTATCGGTTCACAGTTGGAAAAACAGTTTACGGTTTACGGTTGAAAAAACTGTGAACTGTGAACGGTTACAAATATTTTAATAAAGGGGGATTGGGGTTGCTTAATATTACAGGAGCAAGAAGGGCAAGACAACAGTCGGTTGATCTTAATATTACTCCTTTGATTGATATGGTTTTTATCCTTTTGATTTTTTTTATGGTAACAACAAGTTTTGTCAAGGAAACAGGGGTTGAGATAAACAGGCCTTCGGCCGCCACTGCAACCAGCAAGGAAAAAGCAAGTATTATGATAGGTATTACCGGAGATGGACGGGTATTTATGAATAAAAACGAGGTGGATATCAGGGCAGTCAGGGCTTATGTTGAAAGGGACCTTGCTGAAAATCCAGATGCTCAGGTGGTTATAGTAGCTGATAGAGACAGCCTGACAGGTATTGCAATTTCCATAATGGATAGCTGCAGACTGGCTGGCGCAAAGAATATAAGCCTCGCAGCAAGCCTGCCAAAGGAATAAGGCATGCAGCATTTTACAAGATATATTTCAGAATGGAAGGTGCCTTTATTTATAGCCTTTTTGTTTAATTTTTTTCTGTTTTTTATTCTCCCTTTGCTTTTACAGGGTGATTTTAAGGGAAAAATACATGATGACGGGCTTGATTATATAAAATTTTATACCATAAAACTTGATAAGCCCTTAGTAAAAAAACACGTCACATTTAAAAAGAAAAAAAAGATTTTAAAAAAAACAAATATTTATAAAATGCCTGTAAAAAATTTAAAGATTCCTTATGAGCTGGACCCACGGTTGGCAAAAGGCCCTCCTCTCGCCCAGTTACCGCCAATTTTAAAAAATACACCTGATTTTGATTTCAGCGGCGAGTTTGAGGCCGGTGATATAGATAATATGTTGAGACCTCTATCCAAGGTGCCTCCGCCATATCCGTTCAGGGCAAGGAGAATGGGTATTGAAGGATGGGTGCGGGTAAGGTTTTTGGTTAATAAAAAGGGTAATGTGGAGATAGTAAATGTGGTTGAAGCTGAGCCGAAAAATGTTTTTGAGGATAGTGTCCGGCAGACTATATTAAGGTGGCGTTTTACGCCGGGGATGATTGAAGGCGAACCTGTAAAGACATGGGTTGCTACTACTGTTAAATTTAATCTGGATTAAATTAAAATTTATATGTTTATGAAATATCTTATAATTTTAATCTTTTTTACATCTTCCGTTCTTTTCCCAAACGATTACATGGCATTGGCAGAATCGGTTACAAAACCTCCGATACCGGCTATGTTTGCATTAAGCAAGGCGCAGAATCTATTGCAAAAGGATGATGTAGCCGGTGCAATAATGGTCCTTTCTTCTTTTCAGTCAAAGGCGCCCAAGACATGGAAGCCTGGCCACAGGGATTCAAAAGGGTATCACCACCCCGGTGTTAATTTGGTCCTCGGGAATTGTTATCTACAGATTAAGGATTATAAAAAGGCCATATCTTTTTACAGGGAATCATTGATGTGCGCCCCTGATTATCTACAGCCTCGTTTAAATCTTGCTAATTGTTATTATAATATAAAGCAGTATGACAAGTCAGGTAATGAATTTTTACTTGGATATAAAATTTCAAAGGATAAAGACCCTTCTTTGTTATATTATGCCGGATTATCCTATCTTACGGGAAACAATAATAAAAAGGCATTAGAGACGCTTGAACGTCTGGTTTCAATCCCTGACCTGATATTGAGATTAGAGTGGAAAGAGGCTGTAGCGCATGTTTATCTCTTATGTGATTTTCCATCCAGGGCCATTTACTGGATGGAGCAGATTGTAAAGGATGCCCATGGTAAAAGGAAAAAACAGTGGCAGGAACTTCTTTTACATCAGTATATAAATCTTGGGATGAAAGAAAAGGCATTGAGCTACGCCAGGGAACTTATTAGAGATGATCCTGTTGAGCCTGAATGGTGGAAGGGACTTGCCCATATTTTTTTATTGGAAAACAGGTATAAAGAGGCATTAATACCGTTAATCATATATTCCTATATTATTGTCCCAAGCGAAGAGGAGAAAAAGCTTATTGCCGATCTACATATGGCAGTTGGTATCCCGATAAAGGCCGTCCCGATCTATAAAGACATTGCCTCTGTTAAACAAACCCCTGATATATTTGAAAGACTCGCATATGCCTATATCCGGAGCTATTCTATCCCCGAAGCTATTGAAGCTGTTGATAATGCTATAAAAAATTGTCAGGCGGATAAGGCGGGGAAATTCTGGATGTTAAAGGGACGCCTTTTGTTGAATCAGGAAAAAGAAAGGGAGTCAATCAAGGCCTTTAAGTCAGCTGCAAAGAGTGGAAAAAATAAGGGGATGGCATATATGATGGCTGCTTATGCATGCCTTAACCTTGAAGATTATATAGAGGCAAGAAAATATCTTGTAATGGCCGGGAAATATCCTGAACAAAAAGAAAAGGCAAGAAATATACTGAAAAGATTAAAAGGGATATAATAGATTATTTTAGATGGAAGTTCCGGTTATTGAATATTGGTGTCTCATTTCCATTGACATGTTCCGCAGCGAATTGGCAGAACTAAACCAAGATGCCAATAATTTAATGAAGCAAATTCAAAGTGTGGAAGTATGATGGAAGAGCAAAATAAAATAGAAATATTCAAAACTAAAGATAACCAAACCGAGATCATTGTTCAGTTCGAAGAAGAAACCGTTTGGCTTAATCAAAAGCAAATGGCTGAATTATTTGATAGAGATAG
>DAOWOC010000202.1 GCA_030642225.1 Deltaproteobacteria bacterium | reverse complement strand
TAAGACCTTTTATTATTTTTTATCTTTATTAAGTAACATATAATCATTATGGAAATTAATTATCATGCCAAATCAAGAAGATGCAAGTCCATCCATAAAATCTTGTAATAACGACTATGACCAGTCATGTAAAAAGGATGCAATGCCTGATAAATCCAAAAAAAACAACACAAAAAAGATCCAAAAAAAATCATTTCATATTGATATCTTTAAAGATTGGTGTAAGGGTTGCGGAATATGCGTTGCCTTTTGCCCAAAAAGTGTTCTTGGGCTTGGAGAAGATGGTAAATCTGAAGTAGTCAATAAGGATGCGTGCATTGGGTGCGGATGGTGTGAGATAAGATGCCCTGATTTTGCAATAAGCGTCAAACCTGAAGGAAAAATTAATAATGGATCATAAAAGACAGACTTTATTTATACAGGGCAATGAGGCAATAGCAAGAGGCGCCCTTGCCGCAGGCTGTAATTTTTTTGCAGGTTATCCTATTACACCGGCTTCTGAGATAACAGAAATAATGTCTCGTGAACTCCCGCGCCGTGGCGGCTCATTTATCCAGATGGAGGATGAAATCGCAAGCATGGGAGCTATTACAGGGGCATCACTTGCAGGCGCTAAGAGTCTGACAGCTACCAGCGGCCCTGGATTTTCCCTGATGCAGGAAAATATAGGCTTTGCATCCGTCACAGAGGTTCCATGTGTTATTGTTAATGTTATGCGCGGCGGGGCAAGCACGGGACTCCCCACCAACCCGGGGCAGGGAGATGTAATGCAGGCGCGCTGGGGGACACATGGGGACCATCCTGCTATTGTCCTTAGCACATCAAGTGTAAGCGACTGTTTCAGCCTTACAATCAAGGCATTCAATTTTGCCGAAAGGTTCAGGACACCCGTAATATTACTTTCAGACGAGATGGTTTCGCATACAAGGGAAAAGATTATACTGCCAGGAAAAGATGAGATTGAAATTTTAAACAGGGAAAAACCGTCCGTGCCCCATGAATGGTATATACCATATGAGGATACTGAAGATGGTGTGCCTGCAATGGCTGAATTTGGAGATAGTTATAAATATCATATAACAGGGCTTACACATGATATTAATGGTTTCCCGACAAGAAACCCTAAAGAGGTTGAGGCCTTTGTGAAACGCCTGTTTAGAAAAATATCAAATCATAAAGAACAAATTCAAATTTATGAAAACTTTGAAACTGAAGATGCTGATATAATAGTAATAGCATATGGATCAGTCGCCAGATCTGCGTTGAGGGCAATAAAAATTGCAAGAAAAATGGGTATTAAAGCTGGTCTCCTTAAACTTTCAACACTTTTCCCGTTTCCAAAATCTGAAGTGCAAAATGCTGCATCAAAGGCCATTAAATTAATTATTCCGGAAATGAACACAGGACAGATATCAAGAGAGGTTAAAAAGGCTATTTCAGATTGTCCTGTTGAAGTAGTAAAATTAAACCGTATTGACGGTTCTCTGATTACTCCAAAAGAAATACTCAAATACATAGAAGAGGTTGATTAAAAAATGCCTTATACGGAATTAATACACAAATATCTCAGACATAATAAAAAATTTCCCCATGTCTGGTGCCCGGGATGTGGAAATGGCATTGTTCTCGGTGCGCTCATAAGGGCATTTGATAAAATGAATTTTGATATGGAAAAGGTTGTCCTTGTCTCTGGTATCGGCTGCTCAAGCAGGCTGCCTGTATATGTAGACTGCAACACACTGCACACTACACACGGCAGGGCATTAACCTTTGCAACAGGTATCAAGTTCGCAAAACCGGAGCTAAATGTTATCGTAATCATGGGGGACGGCGATGCCACTGCAATCGGCGGAAATCACCTTATCCATGCGGCAAGAAGAAATATAGATTTAACCGCGATTATCATTAATAATAATATTTACGGCATGACAGGCGGTCAATATTCCCCGACAACACCATTCGGCGCAAAGGCTGCAACCTCAGCTTACGGCAATATAGAACACCCGTTCAATATCTCAGAACTTGTAGCCGTGGCAGGCGCAACTTATGTTGGTCGCAGCACAGCTTTTCATGCAAAATTAATTGATAAACTGATCATACAGGCTGTTGAAAAACCAGGTTTTGGGGTAGTTGAGGTTATAACCCACTGCCACACACAATATGGTCGCCGGAATAATACTCCAACCGCTGTTGAGATGATGAAATTACAACAGGAAAAAGCCGTGCTTATTGAAAAAGCCAAAAAAATGAGCCCTGATGAACTCAAAGGAAAATTTACAATAGGAACACTCGTTGATCGTAATCTACCTAACTATTGTTCAGAATATAGCAGAATACGCAGGGTCGCTTTAACTAAGACAGACAAATAAGTATACTAAAGCGGGGTACCCGCAACCCATGTCAGTTATCAGTTGTCAGTACTGGAGGTTATTTTGAAAAAGGAAGATTAATTAGTATAGATATGCTTTTGCTGACAACTGATAACTGACAACTGATAACTAATACCATACAACGATTTTTTTGTTTTTTATTACAGCTTTTCAGAAGTAAGGTACTAAAGATAAAAATCCAGGGCCAACAGGATGAATAAAATGCAGGATATTGTAACATTTGACAGATATGAGATAAAATTGAGCGGCGCAGGAGGACAGGGTATTATTCTTGCCGGGATTATACTGGCACATTCCATAGCTGTTTATGAGGATCAATTCGTGGCAATGAGTCAGAGTTACGGCCCTGAGGCAAGAGGGGGTTACTGCTCAGCGGAAATAATAATCAATGATTCTGTAATTGACTATCCAAGGGCAGAAGGCTATGACCTGCTTCTTGCCATGAATCAGGAATCATGCGACAAATATCATAAAGATATTAAAGACAGCGGCCTCTTGCTTGTTGATTTATCTTTTGTGCATAATACTCCACATATAAACGTTGTTTCTCTGCCCTTCTCAAAGAGAGCACACGAGGAGACAGGTAAAAACATAACAGCCACGATCATGGCGCTTGGCAGCCTGTGCAAACTTACGGGAATAGTTAGGATTAATAACCTTGAACACGGACTCTTTGACAATGTGCCTGAAGGGAGTAAGGAAGTAAACCTGAAGGCGCTTAAAATTGGTTATGCAATGGCCGAGGAATTTATTGAAAAAAATCCACTTGATTTTAACATAAAAGAGAGAGACGATGAAGATCCTTTTGACGAATGATGACGGCATCTATTCCAACGGGCTTTATGCGTTATTTAAGGCCTTTGGCAAAGAACATGACATAACGGTTGTTGCGCCTGACACAGAACAAAGCGCTGTTGGGCACGCAATAACATTGACCGACCCAATCCGTGTTAAAAAAGTTAAAAGAGACAAAGGATTCCTTGGCTATGCAGTTACAGGTACACCTGCGGACTGCGTAAAAATAGCGTATCATGAGATATTGAAAACCATGCCCGACCTTCTTGTCTCAGGGATCAACTATGGTGCTAATGTGGGATTAAATATTATTTATTCCGGCAC
>DAOWOC010000232.1 GCA_030642225.1 Deltaproteobacteria bacterium | reverse complement strand
TCTTGCAGATTATCAGTCTGTTTCAAAGATTTATAAATATTGCACAGGGATCGGCTGCGGAGCTGAGAACACAAATTTATATTTCACGAGAGATTAATATATTTCTGATTTAGATGCGAAAGAATTAATTCAAGAGTTGAAATCAATATTCAAAATGCTTCAATCGTTGCATAGTTCATTAAAAAAACGGTGAACCGTGAACCGACAACCGTAAACAGTTTTAGTAGGAGAATTAAAATGTCTATGACTATAACGGAAAAAATTCTCGCTCATCACGCAGATATGCCAAGGGTGGAGCCGGGACAGCTCATAAATGCATCCGTTGATATTGCCCTTGCAAATGATATCACTGCCCCGATCGCCATTAAGGCATTTAGAGAGACAGGCGCGAAGAAGGTCTTTGACAGGGAACGTATTGTCCTTGTCCCCGACCATTTTGTGCCTAATAAAGATATTGATTCCGCAATGCAGGTAAAGATGCTGAGGGATTTTGCAAGGGAGCATGACCTGAAATATTTTTTTGAGCTTGGCGAGATGGGGATTGAACACGCACTTTTACCGGAGCAGGGGATTGTCCTGCCTGGTGATCTTGTAATCGGTGCTGACAGCCATACATGTACCTATGGAGGGATCGGGGCATTTGCAACCGGTGTCGGCTCAACTGATCTCGGGGCAGCCATGGCAACCGGCAAGGCGTGGTTTAAGGTGCCTGAATCAATAAAATTTTTTTTTAATGGCAAATTCAGTCCATATGTCGGAGGAAAAGACCTTATTCTGTATGTTATAGGGGATATCGGGGTTGATGGCGCTCTTTACCGGGCCATGGAGTTTGACGGGCCTGCTGTTTTGGAACTTAGTATTGAAAACCGTCTTACCATGGCAAATATGGCAATTGAGGCTGGCGCAAAAAACGGGATCACAGCGCCTGATAAAAAGACCCTCGCCTATGTTGAGAGCCGGGCTAAACGCGGTTACAAGATTTATCAAAGCGATGATAATGCAAAATATATTGAGACAAGGGATTATGATGTATCCGGCATACCGCCACAGGTGGCCTTCCCGCATCTGCCTGAAAATACAAAATCCATTTTTGAGGCCACTGATGTTGCCATAGACCAGGCGGTCATAGGTTCATGCACGAACGGCAGGATAGAGGATCTTCGTGTTGCAGCTCAGGTGCTTAAAGGACATAAAATTGCGCCATATGTAAGGCTTATTATTATACCTGCCACACCGCTGATTTACAGACAGGCATTAAGGGAAGGGCTTTTTGAAATTTTTCTTGAGGCCGGCGGCATAATCAGCCCTCCAACCTGCGGGCCTTGTCTTGGTGGCTATATGGGTATTCTTGCAAAGGGTGAACGGGCAGTTGCAACCACCAACCGTAATTTTGTCGGGCGTATGGGCCATACGGAAAGCGAGGTTTATCTTGCCAACCCGGCGATTGCCGCAGCTTCGGCAGTTAAGGGGCGGCTGGCTCACCCTGATGAATTGAGATAAAAAGGAGATAAGTATGAAACATACGGGAAAGGCGTGGAAATTCGGGGATGACATAGATACGGATGCGATTATACCGGCACGTTATTTAAATACATCGGACCCGCTTGAACTTAAAAAACACTGTATGGAGGATGCTGCCCCTGATTTTCCTAAAAAGGTGGCTACAGGTGATATTATTGTTGCAGATAAAAATTTCGGCTGCGGTTCATCAAGAGAGCATGCCCCTATTGCTATAAAGGCGGCTGGTGTGGCCTGTGTTATTGCCAAAAGCTTTGCAAGGATATTTTACAGGAACAGTTTTAATATGGGGCTCCCAATATTAGAGAGCAAAGAGGCTGCAGGGGATATAAAATCCGGCCACGAAATTGAGATTGACATGGATTCAGGAGAGATCAGAAACATTACAACAGGCCATAGATTCAAGGCAGAAGCAATCCCGTTGTTTATGCAGGAATTAATTGCTGACGGCGGTCTTATCGCTCATATAAAAAAGACTCTTTAAAAAAACCCGCAATGCTGAAAGCATTGCGGGTTAATGTACTTAAAATCAGGATTAATTATCAGTTATTAAACAATTCCAGCCACCATAGCAGGTTAAACTTTACCCCGGGTGGCAGGTTTATTGTAATAACTCCGGCGCCAAAACTTTCGCTCTCATCTGTAGGAGTCGTACTACCTACAGAGATAAGAAGCACGGGCTCACCAGAATCCTGTATAACAATAACAGGCCTTGATGGTATGCCGCCGCCTATGTCAGTACTCCTGTACGTTGTTCCATCTTTTTCTATTGCGCCTTTGCCTGTCTTATAATTAACCCCGTAGAGCCCTGCAGCACCGCCAGGGAGACATGGATCATCGTTTGGCATAAAGGTTGTTTCATATAATGTATTGGCATACACAATAGGTTTTGATAAGGCCTTTTCTCCTTGCTCAAGGTAAAAAAACCAGCCTTTATCAATATGACCATTGGCATCCACATCCGCTGTTTCATTATTCAATTCAGGTGTTGGTGCAGTAGCCTCATTCGTCACATCAACAAGATTGAAATCCTGTAGATCAAAGTCCTGATTATTATCTTTAACAGCATAAATAACATCATAGAAGCCATCGGGATTGCCTTTTACATCAAGATGACGGTTGCATGGGTCTTCTCTGTCACCACTGCCTGTGAATACAAGGTCATATCCCTTTTCAAATGTAACGGTAGGTGGATAATAAAATTTTCTCTCCGGAGGTATGGATGTATCAGAGATAAGCAGCCTTTTGGCGGTCCATACGTCAACATTCTGATCAGTCTCAGGGAAAGAAAGCGGTGTCCCGGTTGCAGGATCAACAAAGCTCCCTATCCGCCATAGTTGACCTCCAAGATCACCAACATATATTTTGTCTGTTATTCTATCATTATCCTCATCAATAACTGTAACTTTGCTTGGGATGCTATATTGCATGTCTGCTGTATTTGCCACGGAAAGGTGTTTCATCAAAAAACCATTATAAAATTCATGATGGATATAATAGATGCTGATTCCCCTTCCTTTGGAATTATTATCGCTAAAGCCATCACCAATAATTGCAACCGGTTGATCACATGGTCCTCCGCCGCAGGATGTTTCACTGTGAATCATTGTAAATTGAGGAGCAGCCC
>DAOWOC010000309.1 GCA_030642225.1 Deltaproteobacteria bacterium | reverse complement strand
GTTTTATCCGGTTCATCAAGATATCCCTTCATTATTGTGGGACTTTTATATATTATCTCCCCTATTTTACCATCCTTTACAGAATGCCCATTTTCATTCACCACCCTGGTTTTTACTATTGGTTTTCCGACTGACTTGTCCTTTAAGGTATCAGGGTTTAAATCTATTCGCATGGAAGTACTCGGGGTCATTTCAGTCTGCCCAAAGATATCAGCGATTGCAGCGCCAGGGAATTTTTCAAAAATCTTTTTTTTCAAGGAGATATGACAGACTCCTCCGCCTGTTGCAGATAGAAGTACTGAAGAAAGATCATAATCATCTATCTCATCACAATCTAATAACATTTTCCACCCTGTCGGCACATTGCCCAATATAACAGGGCGTTCCTTTTCCACCAGTGTTAAGACCTCAACAGGATTAAACTTGGGACTTTTCAAAAAAATCATTGTCATATTTCCAAGGATTGGACCCAGGATACACATTTGATATGCAGCATCATGAAACATGGGAAAAGATGGCATCATCTGCTTTATTTCCTTGCCAGCTCCAAGCCTGAGCATAATAGAACTGCCTGTCCCGAATTTTATAAGCTTTAAAATAATTTTTTTAACCAGCGATCTCTTGAGTATCCAACGGATAAGACCTGATTGCAGCACAGCGATCAGGTTTTTAAAGGGTGTTTTATCCAGTTTTTTCTTCATGGGCACGGAAATGCTTATATCACCGATACGATCTATAATAGTCTCAGCAAGGGCATATAAAAGATGTATATGGTTTGCATAAGTCAGCATAACGCCCTTTGGCATACCTGTTGTCCCTCCTGTATAGCAAATAACACAAATATCATTTTTATTTACATTAACCTTTGGCAATGACTTTGGAGCAGTATTAATAAGAGACTCATAATCAAGCATTCCTTTATCTGTCTTGCCTGCAAGGATAAAATTTTTAATGTTATTAAGCTCAGGTTTAGCTAAAAGCACAAGCTCAAGCCATAAATCCTCCATAATAAACATTTTTGCATTGGAATGATTGGTTTGATAAATAATTTCTTTTGGAGAAAACCGATAATTCATTGGAACAGGGATGGCCCCGAGTAGCTGGATAGCGTAATTAGCCTCAAAAAAAAGAGGGGTATTATGAAACATTATTATTACCTTATCCCCCTTTTTTATACCAAGGTCTGAAAGAGAACAAGCAAGCCTCTCTACCCTGCCATACAAATCAGCCCATGTTATCCTTTGATCTTTATATACAATACACACACCATTCTTATTATACTTTGCGCATTTTGCCAGGGCATCACCCATAAAATTCCCCACAATTTCCCCCTATAAATTATAAAATCTGCGATTCAGGTATTAAATCAATCAAAAAAAGCCACCGGCTTAACCAATGGCTTTATAAATCAAATTTTATTTCAAACTGCTTTTAAAGTCCAAGAGAAACTGCTATCTTTTCATAATGATAATCCGTGTCTCCCATCATAAATTCATGGGCCTTGGCCCTTCTGTAAAACAGGCCTATATTACATTCTCTTGATGTTCCTATACCTCCATGAATCTGCACGGCTCTTTCAGAGATAAATTTATACTTTTCGTTTACCTGAGCTTTTAGGCCCGAAGCCTCTTTGCTGATATCCATACCCTCATCAGCCATCCAGGCAACCTTGTACAGATAATTCAAACTTGTATCATAGGCAAGGAGCATATTTGCCATATAATGCTGGATTATCTGCTGGCCTCCAATAGGTTTTCCATACTGCTCCCTCTCTTTGGCATAATCAGCTGTCATATCAATTGAAACTTTACACCCGCCAATCATCTCTGCGCTCTTAAGAAGAGTTATTTTGCCTTCCACTTTGTCAATAATATCAAATGCCCCTCCTGATTTACCAATAATCTCAGCTTTGGCAACATGGACATCTTTAAAGACAACTTCACAGGTATTATCCTTGCCAATAGTTGGGATTTTGGAACAGGTAATACCAGTGGCCGAGGCATTGACAAGAAACATGGTAAGACCGCTGCCTTCAACATCTGCAACAACAATAAGCTTATCCGCCACATTGGCATCCATCACAAACATCTTGACACCGTTTAAGATATAATTATCCCCTGATACCGCTGCCTTCATATGTATGCCTGAAACCAGATAGCTCCCCTCTTCCTCATACTGGGCAAAGGCCATGATAAGACCGCCTTCAGCAATTTTGTTTAAAAGTTCTTTTTTCTGATCATCTGAACCGCCCTCAAGAATAGTCAAACCGCATTGAATTACGGTTGCTATAAAAGGGCTGGGAC
>DAOWOC010000285.1 GCA_030642225.1 Deltaproteobacteria bacterium | reverse complement strand
CATGAGCAGTTGTAGGCATAACTGTAACGCTGATACCCGGGGCATCCGAATCTATGATAAAGGCTGTCAACACTTGTCCTGAACTCTTATCACCTGTCCTTGTAATAACAATCATATTATCTGCAACATTTGCATAAGGGACAAAAAGTTTTGTCCCGCTAAGGACATATTCATCGCCATCAGGTATAGCCGACATCTCTATGCCCTCTGCCTTATATTCACCGGAGGCCTCAAGAACAGCAAGAGTCCATATCTCTCCTCCGGCGATTTCAGGAAGAATTTTTTCCTTTTGCTCCTTTGTACCGAATTCAAGCAAAGGAAGTGAACAAAGACCAACAGTGGCAAAAAAAGGCGCTGGCAGGAGATTTCTACCCATCTCTTCCATCATAATTATTAGATCCATATACTCCATTTCAGAGCCTCCATAAACCTCTGGCAAAACAAGCCCCATCCAGCCTAATTCCACCATCTTGCTCCAACAATCAGGGGCATATCCTTTTTTATCATCCTTAAGCTCTCTTATTTTATCCTTGGGACACTCCTTTTCTAAAAATTTTTTTGCTGAGTCCCTTATCATCTCCTGTTCCTGTGTAAAATCAAAGTCCATTTTAAACTCCCTTTAATAAGATTTAGGCAAATTCAAGGCAAACTGACCTATAATATTCCTCTGATTGTCTGTTGTTCCGGCAGCAATGGACAGACCAAGGAACATCCAGTAACCACGTTCTATCCTGCCCTTGAGCCTGGCCCACTTTGAATTTTTGTCTAAAATATCCAATTGGGAATAAGGGCCTATAAGTTGTGTTCCAAATATAGTCATTTTTTCCATTAATACATCATTATAGGCCTTGTCCCTGGATGGTTCATAAATAGGGGTACCGCCTTTGGCCATTTTTGCGATGGTTTCATAGGCCATTATTTTTTGAACTTCAATATCAACAGCAAGACCGGCAAATTCATGCCGGATATCACTGCGTTTAAAAAGACCGGCTTCTTTGGCATATTCCAGTAACTCATCAAAGGCTCTACTGTTAGCCCCATAAGCGCCTATGGCAACGCTGCCTCTTTCAAAACCAAGGGAATGCATCAGTTGATACCATCCCTTGTTCTCCTGGCCCACAAGATTTTCTACAGGGACATGAACATCATCAAAAAATACTTCGTTAAAGATATGATAACCCACATAATTAAGGATAGGCCTGACATTAACGCCTTTGCTCTTCATATCAACCATTATGATACTGATACCGTGATATTTTTTTGAAACATTCACATCTGTTTTCACTGCAAGCCAGCACCACCTTGATCTGTGTGCAGCACTTGTCCAGACCTTCTGTCCGTTTATAATATATTCATCGCCTTTTTTTTCTGCGCGTGTCTTGATATTGGCAAAATCACTGCCTGCATTCGGCTCACTATAACCTGTACACCAGACGCCGTCAGGTTCACCCGCGGCAATAAGCGGCATATACTTTTTTTTCTGCTCTTCAGTCCCATACAACATAAGTGAAGGGCCGACCCAGCCAACCCCGCTTATCCCCATGGATGTACCGGGTATTCCCCAGTATCCCACCGCCTCGGTATAGACTGCCTGTTCCCATAAAGAAGCGCCAAGCCCGCCATATTCCTCTGGCCAGGCCATGGTAAGCCATCTTTTTTCTGCCAGTTTTTTTGCAATAGACATGGCAAATTCCCAGTCTTCATCAAGATGCTCTTCAGCAAACAATCCCCCCACATGATCCTCGGGAATCTCTTTTTTTACAAACTCGCGGATTTCCATCCTCAATCTTTTTTCTTTTTCCCCAAAATTAAAATCCATTAAACTCCTCCCATAAAAATATTTTTTACAGACAAAGACCTGTTGTATCTAAAATATCAAATTCCAAGCACCAGAAACTAACTGCAAATAACAAAACTCAAATCTCAAAACTTAAAAACCAATACTCAATACTGCTTTTAAATACCAAATTACGGCATTGTTAATTTTAGATAATTCTATCTTAAAAATAACCCGAATCCAGTCCTCATGGCCTGATCTTTTAATTACAGATCATCTAACAAGCCAATGGATATTCATATTGAGTATAGAAAACATAAAGGAATGATATGAAACCAGAAATAAAAAAAGAAAAATTAAGTATAAAAAGACTGACTCTTGAAATATAAAAAAAAATCCCTTGCAAAGCAAGCAAAAACCAACGGCTATCTCTGCCCACACATTCAAGGCCAATGATAATGCTTTTACCACCTGATATTGGCCGGATATTTATTTGTGTACTGAACAGGGCATTGTGAATTGAATATAGTTATGTTCTCATGCTAAGTTCAACAAACAAAATTGTATGAGTGAAACAAAGCACAATCTGAACCGTTTTTTGGACAACCCCTGTAAAATTTGTATTATAATCTATATATAAGAAAATATCTTTTTAGGAATATGGAGAAGGTGATACGCCTTTAAAAGGATAGTCAAGATCAAGGCACACAAGTACATTAACCTGGAAATAGATTTTTTAAAAAATAATTATTTCACTTAAGTTTTTTCCTCCTGTTTTTACAATGAACAGCAACTTTTGCCATTAGAAATAATTATCCGTATTTTTCTCTTGTGTAAAAAAACCTAAAACAATCATGGATG
>DAOWOC010000228.1 GCA_030642225.1 Deltaproteobacteria bacterium | reverse complement strand
GTCCCGAGCCACTTGCCAAAGAGGCCACGCGTGTTATGGCTTTTTTGAACAGGGATGCCGCCGAAGCTACAAATGGTATGGAAATCCATGCATGCACGGATGTAACCGGCTTTGGTCTTATAGGCCATATGACTGAAGTGGCAAAGGCAAGCGGGGTTGGCATGAGGCTTAAACCCGACTCAATACCTGTATTTAACGGGTTGGAATCTTTATCAAATATGGGGATGATGCCTGGCGGACTTTACGCAAACAGGGAGTATTTTGGCTGTTTTGTTCATATTTCAGAGGGTGTCGATCAGATCATACAGGATGTAATCTACGATCCCCAGACATCAGGCGGACTTCTGATATTTGTCATGGCCGGGGATGCAGAAAAATTGCTTGAGCAGATCAATTACACAGGTATAAATCAAGCCTCTGTTATTGGAGAAGTTATAGCAGAGCCAGGGGTGATTTATCTGTAATAGTCATTTTCTACCTAAACAAATATAGAGCATAAGATGATGGGTGCCAATTTTTAAAAAGGGGCATTTTATTGTGATCTCCGGCATGGAAACTTTTTTGAAATTTCCGGTTATTAAACAGCTGAGGAGCCTGAACTTTGACCAGGAGCTTTTCCTTGTTGGCGGGGCATTGCGCGATATATTCCTTTCTTATAAAAACCAGGGACTCATGTGCAGGGATCTTAAAGATATTGATCTGACAACAGGCGGAGATGTAAAAAAATACGCACGGATGTTTGCCAGCGCCTTTGGCGGTACCCTGGTTCCACTTGATGTTGAACGAAATGTCTACAGGGTCATATCAAGAAATTCCTGCGGCAACGGCCCTGGGGTAATTGATTTTGCAGGATTCAAAGGGCCTGGGCTTATTGATGATCTCAAGGCCAGAGACTTTACAATAAATGCCATGGCAATGGATTTATTGTCTGACAACCCTGTTTTGATCGACCCGCTTAATGGGAAAAAAGATATTGAAAAAGGTATTATAAAAGAATGTTCACCTTCTTCTATTCCTGATGACCCCCTTCGTATCATGAGGGCATACAGGATGAAAAGTATTTATGGCTTTAAAATGGAGACCAGGCTTGTTGCAAGATGTATAAAATATTCTTACAGGCTTGTATCATGCGCACCAGAAAGGAAGCGTGATGAATTATTTTTAATTTTAAGGGAACAGAACGCCTATCCGGTTATTTGTGAAATGGCAAAAGACGGGATATTAG
Organism: Deltaproteobacteria bacterium; assembly: GCA_030642225.1. Lineage (GTDB taxonomy): Bacteria > Desulfobacterota > DAOWOC01 > DAOWOC01 > DAOWOC01 > DAOWOC01. The sequence goes on along the minus strand of DAOWOC010000228.1, from coordinate 1,956 downwards.
AGGAAATTTTCCCTCAGATTAAATTAATGAAAAAGACTAAGCAAAATGCCTTTCATCATCTTAATGTATGGGAGCATTCGCTGGAAAGCCTGAAATTTTTAGAGATTTTTTTAAATGATATAAATATGATCTCAACTGAATATGCATCTTTTATGGAAAATGCCCTGACAGGAGATATGATTGATGGACGTTCTATAAAAAGCCTTCTTAAGCTCACTACCATATTCCATGATATTGGCAAGCCATCTACAGCCTCAGTAAAATCCGATAAAGAGATCAGTTTTTGGGAACATGATAAAAAAGGGGCCAAAGATTCGGTTTTAATCTCAATGGCTCTTTCCCTCTCACAAAAAGAAGAGACCTTTATCCAAAACATGATTAAGAACCATATGCGGCCTCTTCATCTCTTAAAACTCAATAAAATTTCAAAAAGAGCAAGTTTCCGCCTGTTAAGGGATTGTGAGGAGTTTCTTGTCCCGTTGCTCCTCCTTTCTGTTGCGGATATTTCTGCAACCCGCGGGCCCAAGGCCGATAAAAATGCCTTTGGAGCAATGCTTTCCCTGATAGATTCACTTCTTTCACTCCTGCATGACGATTATCTCCCTGTTATTAAAGGCAAACCTCTTTTAACAGGCCATGATATAATGTCAGGCTTTAACCTCCAACCAGGCAAAAAGATAGGAAGGCTTTTAAAACAACTTCATATGGCTCAATTTATGGGCAATGTTAAGACAAGAGATGATGCGCTCTCTTTTGTATCATCCTGTATCAGTAAAGAACCTTGAGAATTTTATAAAAAACTCAATTTGCCTTTATTTATTTTTTTTCGGGAAACTCCCGGGGGCCGGGCCATTTGCAGGAGGTCCGGCAAAGGCCTGTGCATGAATCATCCATTTTTCCGCTACATCACCAACAATATTTATATTTGTATCTTTAAAATGCCGCCTTTGAGTAACTATCAGGCAAAAATCCTCAGCTGTTCCTGATACACTGTTTTGAGCATCTTCAGTTCCCCATGTCCACATGTCTCCATCAGGACTCTTTAATGCAACATAAACAGGTTCTTGCGGAACATCCATATTGCGGTTGGAAAAACTCCAGCCCATGGTTTTTACCCCGAGATGTGCAATATGAGAAAGCCGCATAGTTGGTTTGCGGGATATGCCGAGTGTATCTACAATATCCTGACCATGTGCCCATGTCTCCATGATCCTTGCCGTTGCAAAGGATAATGCGCTCATGGGCGGACCGTACCACGGAATTCTTGTCTTGGGACTAAGCGGTTCAAGGGCTGCAACAAGCTGTGAACGTTCCCTGCGCCACCATTCCATCAGCTCGGATGTGGTTAATTTATTTCCTTCATTCAATGGCTGTTTGTCAAATGCAACAAGGTCGCTCAATATTTCCTCAATATGTTTTGCAAATCCAGGGGCATCTGTTGCAGCAAGCCTTGCCGTGCCGTCAAAAAAAGCAATGTGGCTTATTTCATCCCGTATGCGCCAGTTATAAAAAGTTGTAACCTTGTTCCAGCCTTTTTCATCAAGTTTGGCCACTATTTCATCTAATGCCTGGTATTCCTCTGAAAGATCTTTGCATATTTTTTTCATTGTTTCCCCCTTTTGAAAGTTTTTACAGATTTTTTAAAAAAATTTATACAAGATGTTAATTTACAGATTTACCATCAATTATAATAATAAAAACAGATCTCTTAGTTTTTTGATAGAACTGTTTTTCCAAATGCCGAACGATTTTTTTATGTATCCTTGATCTAATGCAACTCTAATGTTGTGCCCACTCAGGGAAAACACCGGGATCAATCGAAAATACTACTGTTCCGATGAGAAAAAATAACACCGTAATAATTATGACACCAATAATGTTGATAAATATCCCGACCCTTACCATTTCTGAAATTTTGATTCGTCCACTCCCGAATATAATTGCATTTGGTGGAGT
>DAOWOC010000300.1 GCA_030642225.1 Deltaproteobacteria bacterium | reverse complement strand
TTTTTGTTTGTTTTAAATTTTTTTGCCAGCTTAACAAACGCCCCTGCCCAATGAGGCACTCCGATGGCATGTATATGGGTATAACTTGCCCATAAATTTTTATAGGAAAAACCATCCATATTATTATATATTCCTATCCCGCGTTTTACTTTGCAAGAAAAATTATCCTTCCCATCCCAGTCGGTTACCTTTGAATAATGAAACTCATGACCCTTTATTTCTACTCCTATTGGATGATATGGATTTTTATTGACTACTTTTAGATTTGTATAACCATGGCCTGACGGTTTTTTACCGATTGTAAGGGCGGCCGGGATAACACCTGTCATGGGATAGGATTTCCCGTTTAGCAGCAACTCTCTGCATAAATACATAAACCCGCCACATTCAGCATAAACCGGCATTCCCAGTTCAATTGCCCTGCTCAAATTTTTCTTAAATATGGTATTTTGGGAAAGAATAGCAGCGTGTGTTTCAGGAAAACCACCCCCAATATAAAGGCCATCAAGATGATTTAAATCCGTGTCTTTCAAAGGACTGATTTTAACTGTCTTTGCGCCCTCTGCCTCTAATGCCTCGATATTTTCATGATAATAAAACCAGAATGAACTATCCATTGCAATCCCGATCACAGGGGAAGAAATTTTGACATTAACTTTGTGACCTGATGATACTAAAGAATCAAGTGGGGGGGCGCTTAGGGCAATATTATAAAGTTTATCCAGATCAAGATATTCAAGGGCAACAGATTCCATCTGTTGTATGGCCCGATGAAACCCTTCATGTTCCTGCGGCGGCAACAGGCCCATATGCCTCTCAGGAAAATCAGCATTCTGAATCCTTGGAACAGTGCCTACAACAGGCAATCCGCAATACTTTTTAATACTTGATATCAGTATATTTTTATGACGTTCACCTGCAACATTATTTAAAATAATGCCCTTTAAATCAAGAGCAGGTTCAAACTTTTGACAGCCAAGAACCATTGCAGCTATTGTCCTTGTAACCTTTGTGCAATCAACTACAAGAATGACAGGAGCGCCAAGCAACCTTGAAAGTTGGGCGGTACTGTATGTCCCTGCATCGTCAACACCGTCAAAAATACCCCTGCTGCCTTCTATTATTGCTAATTGATCAGGAATGGCCTTTTTTAAAAAAAGGTTGTATGTGGCGTCTTGTCCCAAAAGATACTGGTCGAGATTACAACATTTATGCCCTGCTGAATATTCCAGCCATTTGGCATCAATAAAATCCGGCCCTTTTTTAAAAGGAACAGCCTGACGCCCCATTCGGCACCAGGCTGAAATAATTCCAAGAGTTACTGTCGTCTTGCCAGAACCACCTCTTAGGGCAGCAATGACAAGTCGAGGTATATTTTTTAATAATTTCAAAAACTAATAGATCACCAATAAACTATTCAATATGACTTGTCCACTTAAACAATGTGGTTGTTCTCCATGTAGTCATAGCAAGACGATAATCATCAATATGATGCTCATTGAAATTGAGACCGGTTTTTTCAAAAAATTTCTCCCAGCCTATCCTTGCAATCCAGTCAGCTACTCTCTCGTATTTCTTGCCGCCTTCTGCATAAGCATCAACGATCTTTTTGATAGATTCTGCTAACTTCCCCCATCGTGGAGGTTCATTTTCTATAAAGTCTACAGCAAGCTTTGAAAATTCAGGAGGATTGATCCTGTTGGAAACCTTACCACCTACCCATAATGCAATACCATCACCTTCAGGGTCAGCTAAAGGCATTGCAGGACACATGGTATAACAGTTACCGCAGAACATGCACCTTGAATTTTTAACTTCAACACTCCTTTTATCACCGACCTTTTTTGGCTTAATAGCAGCAGTAGGACATGCAGCGATAGCAAGAGGTATCTCACAAATATCAGATATACGACTTTCCTCAACCATCGGCGGCTTTCTGTGAACACCAAGGATTGAAATATCAGAACAATGTACAGCACCGCACATATTAAGACAACATGCAAGCGAAATCCTTAGCTGTGCAGGCAAATCCATATTTATAAAATGATCAAACATCTCATCCATAACTACTTTTACAGGTCCTGAAGCATCGGTTGCAGGAGTATGGCAATGCGCCCATCCCTGTGTATGTACAATATTGGTTATACCAGCGCCTGTACCACCCACAGGAATATTCATCTTTTTAAGATCAGCCTTTAATAATTCAATATTTTCTTTTTTGGTTAAAAGAAATTCAATATTATTACGTGTGGTAAAACGCATATGTCCTTCAGAATACTTATCAGCAAGGTCACACATATCTCTTACCCATGCAATTGTAACCAAACGACAAGCACCACAACGGACTGAATATAATTCATCACCGCTCTCTGCCACATGCATCAAAACACCTGGTTCTATAATCTCATGATAT
>DAOWOC010000316.1 GCA_030642225.1 Deltaproteobacteria bacterium | reverse complement strand
TTTCTCTGGAAGAGGATATTATCCTCTATGATATGGAATTTGTAAGCCGTGATGAAGGATGGATAGCCGCTGAAATGGGCATAATTTTCCATACATTAGACGGAGGTAAAACATGGGAAAGGCTGGATCTTGGCCAGGGCAAGACTTTTTTCGGAATATCCTTTGATAAAAAAGGAAACGGCGTTGCCGTTGGTATGGAGGGCGTTGAATGTTATACCAGTGACTGGGGCAAGACCTGGACACTTCAAAGGGGAGCTGAAACCCATCTTTTTGCTGTTAAGATAGTTGACGGTAAGGGACTGGCCGTAGGTGACACAGCCTCTATTTATGAAACAAAAGATGCTGGGAAAACATGGACAAAGATAGAGCCTCCGCTTACCATGAGACATATATGGTTCCAGGGTCTGGCAAGATTAAGTGAAGACAGGTACCTGATAGCGGGCGCTGATGGCGCAGTTTTATTTATAGAGTATTCCAAAATAATTTTAAGCTATCCGGGCTCAAATTCTGAAACAATAAAATAGCTTAACCTTTTTGATTTTTTATATAATATAATAAAAAAGAGGAGTAAGAGGGAGAAAATGGGAGGAGTACTTAAAAAGAATATTAATCCATTGTGGTTAAGGTTTGTTAGCTTTCAGATGAAACACCGGCTAAGTTTTTTTATAGCCATGTTTCTTGTAACATGTTTGTCTTTTTACGCTATTGTCACTAAACTAGAGATAAAAACTGACTTCTTTGAAATATATCCTCCAAAGCATCCATACATACACCTATATAAAGAATTCAGAAAAATGTTTGGATCAGCCAACGTGCTCACCATAATTCTTGAGAGAACCGACGGCAAGGATATTTATAACCCTGATACATTAAAAAAGATAAACGAACTTACCCTTGGTATTATGACGGTTAAGGGCTGTAATCCAATACAGCTCACATCAATTTCCCACCCAAAAGTCAAGCAGATACGCCTGTCATATGACGGGGTATCTATTTATCCACTCATGTGGCCGGGTGTTCCCAAAAACAAGGCAGGCTGCGAAATTTTTAAAAAGACCGTGTATGCAACAGAAGGTGTCCGCGGTTTTTATATTTCATTTAATGATAAATCAACCGCTCTTTATGCAGGGTTCTGGGAAGAAGGGGTTGACCTTCTTGAGCTTTTCCACAGCGTAAACAAGCTTGCCTCAACAGTTGAAGATGAAAATCATAAGTGTTACATAGCAGGTTATCCCATGCTTTATGCCTGGATATCATATTACAGAACCCAGGTTTTTGGTATACTCTGCGTAACCATAGTTGCAATGCTTCTTCTTCTTGTTTTATATTTCCGCAGACTTGCAGGCGTGATGATTCCTGCAGTTTCAGGTCTGGTGAGTGCGATATGGGGGCTTGGATTTGCAGCCTCACTCGGCATAAATTTAGACCCACTGCTTTTAGTTGTGCCTATTTTGCTTTCAGCAAGGGCACTTTCACATTCCTGCCAGTGTCTTGAAAGGTTTCACCAGGAATTTATTGAGTGTAAAAACAAGGATGAGGCCATAGTAACGGCATACTCGGCGCTCTATCCTCCTGCCATGCTGGCAATTATAACTGACGGTCTCGGTGTTCTTACAATAGCCATTGCCACTATCCCTTTAATGCAGAAGCTGGCCTATTTTTCTTCATTCTGGATAATAAGCATATTCCTCGCAGTTATGGTTTTAAATCCAATCATCATATCATATTTTTATTCCCCGTCAATTGATGATAAAAAGATTAAAAAAATGATAGAAGCCGCCCAAAATGAAGTAAAAGGAGCAGGAAGAGTTGGGCTTTATACTCATTTTGTAAATACAATCCATGCATTATCCGGTCCCAGGGCAAAATGGGGAGTGGCCGGAGTATCTGTGGCAATAATATTGATAGGCGGGTATTATTCAACCACTTATCTGAAGGTTGGAGATTCGAGCCCGGGCGGAGCAATATTATATCCTGATCATCCGTATAATATAGCAATGCATAAGGTTAATTCGGATTTTGCAGGCGCATCCAGGCTTATTGTTGTTTTTGAAGGAAAGGAGAAACTGGCTATCAAGTACAGGAGTACCCTTGTGGCCATGGATAATTTGGGGATGTATATGCGTCATAATATTGAGGGTGTGGGCGGCACTCTGAGTCTGACTGATCTTGTCCGTCAGGTTTACAGGATGTATCA
>DAOWOC010000143.1 GCA_030642225.1 Deltaproteobacteria bacterium | reverse complement strand
TTTATTTTTTTGTATTTATGATCAAACATTGATTTTATTATAGTACCTTATTCCTGAAAAGCTGGAATAAAAAATCAGTTGTCAGTTGTCAGTTATCAGTTGTCAGCAAAAACATATCTATACTAATTAATCTTCTTTAGGGATTGGCTGAGACCTACGAGCATCGCCGAGAGTTCTTTTGTTTCTTGAATCCATTTTTTGCCAACTGCCGGTTCAATATAATCAATATCAATACCAAATAACCTCCAGTACTGATAACTGATTAACTGACAACTGAAAATTGACATGGGTTGCGAGTACCCCGCCTTAGTATTAGTTGTCTCTCATTATAAATGAGAGGTTGAGCCCTTCAGCTTCTTGCAAAAGGCCTTCTTCCGCAAGATAATCACTGTATAACCTTAATCCTGCCCGGCACTCCACGTTCAGATCAAATGTCAAACCATTAAGATAATCAAGGCATCTCTTTTTGGATATATTTACTTTGCCTGCGGCCTCTTTTGCTATTGTTTCAAGATTATCCATGCCCATTTCCCTGCTTTGACATAATAATTTATTTATTGCTACAATCGTATCCCCGAACATCTCAAGGCTTTCATTCCTCACTGCCCATACTGCAAACACAAACGGAAGACCTGACCATTCACGCCACAGTTCTGCCAAATCCGTTACATATGGATAACCTGCAAATTTTTTATAACAAAGCGCTGAGTCGCCTATTAAAAGAAAGGCATCAGGTTTTTTTTTGTGAACCGTTTCTGGGGTAACCGGGCCTTTTATAAATTCGCATTGGCAATTAAAACGCCTTTTTAAAACAAGGCGCATAAGGAACTGGGAAGTGGCGGATTGATCTGTCAGGAGCACCTTTTTGCCATTTAGTTCTTTAAAAGGGATACGGCTATGGCACAACACGCTCATAACAGGGCCTTTTGATGCTATGGAAAGCCCTGAAAGAAGCGTATATATATTGTTGTTACGTATATATTCTGCGGATGAGATAACGCTGATATCAAGTTTTTTTTCTGCCATCATATCATTTAAATGAACAGGTGTCCTGCCGTTAATAATAGTGCATGGCACCTGAAGCAATCCATGATCAAGCGCATAATAAACAGGCAGGACATTTATAAAATCCAGGCGTCCGAGCCTCGGTAATTGATTCTGTGCATTCATGTTTTAATCCACAAGTCTGTAATCCATATATCTTTTTCCATGTGTAAAACCGGCCTTATTTATCAGGTAGATAAGCTCTGATTCACTAAGGTTGAATGTTGTCCCGGCAGCGGCAACGACATTTTCCTCCATCATGGTTGATCCCATATCATTGGCGCCAAAAAACAAGGCTATCTGTCCTGTTTTATCCCCCATTGTAACCCATGATGCCTGTATATTGGGGATATTATCGAGAAAAATCCTTGATATGGCGAGTGTCCTCAGATAATCGGCTGCTGATGCCTTTAAAACCTTAATATTGGTATTTTTAGGCTGAAAAGTCCATGGGATAAATGCTGTAAAGCCTCCTGTTATGTCCTGAAGTTCCCTGATCCTTGCCATATGTTCCATGCGGTCGGCAAAAGTTTCTATGTGGCCGAACATCATCGTGGCCGTGGTTTTAATCCCCAGATTATGAGCCTTTTTCATCACTTCAAGCCATGAGTCAACCCCGCACTTGTTTGGTGAAATCTGTTCTCTTATCTTGTCAACAAGGATCTCTGCACCGCCGCCTGGGATGGAATCAAGCCCCGCTGTCATGAGTCTTTGCAAGACTTTTTCCACGGGTATTTTTTCTTTTTGAGATAAAAACCATATCTCGGGAGGAGACAGGGCATGGAGGTGTATCTTGAAATTTGATTTTATATATGAAAACAGATTCTCAAAATAATCCAGATCAAGATCAGGGTTCATCCCGCCCTGGAGAAGTATCTGTGTCCCGTTGGCATTAAGTGTCTCCTGTATCTTTGTTGCGATCTCTTCATGGGAAAGCACATATCCTGCGGCATCCCCTGGCGGTCTGAAAAAAGCACAAAATTTACAACCGGATATACAGATATTTGTATAATTTATATTCCTGTCAGCAACATATGTAACCATATTGTCAGGATGCATGTTTTTTCTTTTTTTATGTGCCATGAGCGCAAGGTCAAGGAGATTATATTCATTATAAAGCGATATCGCCTCTTTGATAGAGATGCGTTTGTCCTGAGCGTTATTGTATTCATGCGCTCTTAATTTTTTCTTATCCCCATTATCCTTAAATGCCTTTACAGTGTTAAAGAATGTGTCCCTCTCTACCGGTTCTCTGCCCGCATCCTTTATTAATGTGTGTAATTCTGTTGTTGTAAGTGCCTGGGCAGTGTTTGCCCCGGCCATGTGCGAGATCTTTTCCTCAATAATAGTGCCGTCAATATCATCGGCCCCAAAGCTAAGCGCTACCTGTGCGACCGCCGGTGTCAACATAATCCAGTATGCCTTAATGTGGTCAAAATTATCCAGCATCAGACGGCTTATAGCTATTGTCTTTAAATCTTCTATACCGGTCATGCCTTTAATGCCTTTGATATTTGTATTTGCCGGGTGAAAATGTAATGGGATAAAGACAATAAAACCATGCGTCCTGTCCTGAAGTTCCCTTAATCGTATAAGGTGATCAATCTTTTCCTCATTGGTTTCTATGTGCCCGTAAAGCATTGTCGCGTTTGAGCGAATACCGAATTTATGTGCAATCTCAGCAACTTTAAGCCATCCGTCACCATCAAGTTTTTCAGGACACAGGGCATCCCTCACCCTTGGGCTGAAGACCTCGGCACCGCCGCCGGGTATGGCCTCAAGCCCCGCTTCTTTAAGCTTTTTTAATACATCCTCCACACTTAAATCAGCCTTTTTTGCCATGTGGGCTATCTCAACCATGGTGAATGCCTTGATAACAAGGTCTGGTTTTAATGCCTTTACAGAACTAATCAGGTCAACATAATATGAAAAATCAAGCGTTGGATCACACCCGCCAACTATATGTATCTCTGTAAGCGACTGATTCAGAGCGGATTTTACCTTTGATACAGCCTCTTTGATACTGAGTTGAAATCCGCCTTTTTCATCTTTTTTTCTTGAATATGCACAAAAACGACATTGATTTACGCAGTAATTGGAATAATTAAGGTGCTGATTTAAAATATAATAAGCCTTATTACCGTTTTTTTGTTCCCTTACAAAATTAGCAAGCCAGCCAATCCCCAGGATATCCGGGGAGGCATAAAGTTTCAGCCCGTCATCCCTTGTGAGCCGTTTATTTTTTATGACCTTATCAAAGATTGGAATCAGATCAGGATCAGTTAACGCATTTTGTTTTTGCGTCATTAAAAACTCCTTTTAATAATTTAGTAACCGTAAACCAATACATAATTTAAAACAAAATTTTTTTAAAGATGGCCAATGATTTTATGGCTGATAAGGGCAATGGTCAAATAAAATCCTTTATTTTATAATAATTAATGTTATTTTATCTTTCATGTTAAACAAAGAAAAAATCCAGGCCTCTTTTTGGGATAAACTGAAAAACGCTGAAAATCGGATACTTTTTCTGGACTATGACGGTACACTTGCGCCTTTTAAAATTAAACGCGATGAGGCAGTACCGTATCCGGGGATACGTGATATCTTAAACAGGATAATCCTGGCGCAAAAAAGCAGGATAATTGTAGTAAGCGGCAGGAGCGTAAAAGACCTGCTCCCTTTACTTGGCCTTGAAAAACAGCCCGAGATATGGGGGGCGCACGGGTTGGAACGTCTTTTCTCCGATGGCAGACATATACTGCAGCCTGTTTCAAAAAATGCGTTTTTGGGGCTTTTAAAAGCAGCCTCCTGTGCAAAAAAAAACAGGCTCTGGAATCAGTGTGAGGAAAAACCAGGATGCCTTGCCCTGCATTTAAGGGGGATTGAGCTTGAAAAAAAAAGGGAGATAAAGACAAAGATTATGGCAGCATGGTCTGCCCTGATATGTGAATCGGATTTAAGCCTGTATGAGTTTGACGGTGGCATTGAACTGAGGACAAGGGGGTCAAACAAGGGCATGGCAGTTGAAACCATACTGGATGAATCAGGTAAAGATACAGTAGCTGCATTTCTTGGCGATGATTTAACAGATGAGGATGCGTTTAAGGTCTTAAAGGACAGGGGCATTAGTATCCTGGTCCGAAATCAATGGCGGCAGACAGCGGCGGATTTATGGATCAAGCCTCCTGATGAACTATTTGATTTTTTAAAAAAATGGTATAAAACATGTGGAGCAAAGAATTAAAGTAACCGTTTACGGTTTACAGTTATCGGTTCACGGTTGAAAAAACAGAAGGTAGGGGAGAATTATGGGTTCCTCTTTTGAAGATTTAGAAGTTTGGAAAAAAATCTTGAAAGAATTAATTTAAAGACTTGAAATCAAATAGGCGTACTGTT
>DAOWOC010000053.1 GCA_030642225.1 Deltaproteobacteria bacterium | reverse complement strand
ATGATAAGGATGACCTGCTAACACAACAAGCCTTCGGTCTTGCTGCTCTGCTTTTTTAATTATAACATCAGCCCCTTTTATCAGCTTGGCCTTGAATTGATGTTGTGCTGCAAGACCGGCATCAACACCTTTTACAACCTGTTTGTAATCAACTTGAAATTGCCTTAAAAAAAGATGAAGCTGCTTTTTTAATAATTCAGAATCTTTAAAGGAAATTGCAGGATTATCAAAAGGGACATTAAATTTTTGTTCAGTGGATATGGCACTCTTTAAAACATCGGGATAACCGGTTACAACGGGACAATTATAGCTATCACACCCATCCTTGTATTCTATTTTTTCATGGACCACATTCGGCAGAAAAATTCTGTCAACACCTTTGTCTATAAGATCATAAACATGACCATGTGCCAGTTTTGCTGGAAAACAGATATTATCGGACATAACTGTCCTGATACCTTTTTCATAAATTTTATGGCTTGAAGGTGATGAGATAACGACCTTAAACCCGCATTCAACAAAAAAAGCCGCCCAGAATGGAAAATTTTCATACATATTAAGTACGCGCGGGATTCCAAAGGTCAATATCGGTTCATTATCAGGCTCTGTTTTTCTGTCAAAAAGGAGTTTCAACTTTTCGGCAATAAAATTTTTGCCTTTGGATAAGGCCTTTTGACCATTACTAAATATTGATTCGCATCTGTTCCCTGTATAAAAGATATTACCATTATCAAATTTAAGTTTCATCACATGGCAATGATTCTCACAACCCTTGCACTTTATCTCTTTTTTTGAAAAATTTACCTCTGGTTGAAAATTTGCGATTTTTTTTAATGTGTCAGTCTTATCAGACATACACCTGTAATTTTTCATCGCTGTAATGGCAGCGCCATATGCGCCCATCAATCCAGGGATATCAGGTCTGATTACCTTTTTCCCAAGCAAGAGCTCAATTGAGCGAAGCACGGAAGGATTGCGGAATGTTCCACCCTGAACAAGGATATGTTCACCAAGAATTGCCGTATCTTTTAATTGAAGCACCTTGTACAATGAATTTTTAATAACCGAATATGCCAATCCACTTGAAATATCACCTATACTTGCGCCTTCTCTTAATGCCTGCTTAACCTTTGAATTCATAAATACGGTACATCGGGTTCCCAAATCAAAAGGCATATTATTATTGCATCCGATTGAGGCAAAATCTTCTACGCTGTAACCAAGCGAAGATGCAAATGTCTCTATAAAAGAACCGCAGCCTGATGAACATGCCTCATTAATCTGGATATCGGCAATGCCCCCGTTATCGACAAATATTGCCTTCATATCCTGCCCCCCGATGTCCAGGATAAAGGATACATCCTTATCAAACAGCCGCGCTGCCCTGAAATGGGCAAGTGTTTCTACAACTCCATCATCTATTCCAAAAGCTGCCTTTATCAGATCCTCGCCATAACCTGTTACAGCGCTTCGAATTATACGCGGTGAAAAACTTTTTTCCATAAATGCATTATTGATTTGCTGTAAACCGTTTTTGACTGTCTCTATGGGAGTGCCTTTATTAGAGGCATAATGACCATAAACAAACCTGGCATCTTCATCTATTATAACCAGTTTTGTGGTGGTTGAACCGGAATCAATCCCTAAAAAAAGTGGTTTATCTTTATTATCTTCTATGGTTGTCCGTAAGACCATAGCTTTAGCATGATCTGTTTTCCATTCATCATATTCCTTTTTATTTTTAAACAGGGAAGGCAGCCTTATTGTATTGTTTTTTATCCTGCTGCGGTTATATCCCATCTTTAAGAGTAATTCTTTAATACTGACTGGATAAGGAGTATCCGCATGGCCCAGGGCAATACCCATGGCAGGTATTAATTCTGCATGGTCAGGGATTATAATATCATCCTGGTCATTGATCCTGAGAACATTCGTAAGGGCTGTTCTTAAATAAGGATAAAAGCATAAAGGTCCTCCGCCGAGCAATATTTTGCGATTGATATCCCGTCCCATTGAAAGCGCTGAAATAACCTGTGTGGCAACAGCATAAAAAATAGATGCCGTAACATTCTCCTTTGATATATCACGGCTTAAAAGCGTCTGCACATCAGTCTTTGCAAAGACGCCGCAACGGGATGCAATGGGATAAATTGAATCGGCTTTTTCAGCCATGGCGTTAAAAGTTGTAACCGGAACATCAAGCAGGATACTCATCTGATCGATAAATGCTCCTGTGCCTCCGGCGCAGCTCCCATTCATCCTGATATCCATACCACCGTTATCATCAAAAAAAATAATCTTTGAATCCTCACCACCTATTTCTATAAATGTCCTGATATCCTCATGGTTTTTCTTTATATAGTACGCAGAAGCCACGACCTCCTGGACAAACGGTATGTTATAGGCCTCTGAAATGCCTATCCCTGCTGATCCTGTTACCGCTATATCTATAGTGATATCTCCAAGGGATTCAATTATTTCTTTAAAAATATCCCGCAGCGTTTCAAGTATTTTTGCCTGGTGCCGCCGGTAATCGGAAAAAATCATATTTTTATCATGGTCAAAGATAACAAGTTTTGCTGTTGTGGAACCAATATCAACCCCAGCATAATATTGTTTAACGCTATTCATGTGAATACATCCTCTGCTTTAATAAATCGGACCCGCTGCCTGTGACAAAATAATCCTTAAACGAACAAAAAGTATCCACCTGGCATACGATAAATGATTCGGGATAACGGGGTGGGATAATGGTCAGTGGCCACATGTGCCTCTTGATAATATCCGCTTCTTTGGGTGATAAATTTACTATTGCCCTGGCATTTTTAAGCGCTATATTGTGATGTCTGAAACCATGCAACCTTGGTCCTTCATGCAGCCAGTCATAATAAAAAAGATCATGCAAAAGAGCACCCCTGACAATGGCCCTGCAATCAAGAGAAAAACGTTTTCCCAGGATAAAGCTGAACCATGCCACTTCTGTGACATGATCAAGACGGGTTTTATGGCGATGATGGGGATATGTTGAGAGTTTTTGCACCTCGGGCATCTCAAAAAGCTCATTTGCAATGTTGAAAAATTCATCTTTAAGATACTCATGCCTGGATTGTGAATTATCAATTGCCATAAAAAAACGTCTTTTCAGAATTATCAGAAAATCCATAAACATAATGCTGAAAAAGATCAGACCAAGCGTTGTTTGAATGGGAGAAGGGACCCACAAGATTAAATTATTAAATAACGGGTATATAAAATACTCAAATACCAGGGCAAGTAATATCCAGTAAAAAGAAAATTTGGGACAGATATGCCCTTTAAAATTCAACCATTGATCCGAGTAATCCCATAATTTTGTTTTAAAAAGAAAAACAGACATAAAACCGGACAAAAACTCAAGGCCGGTTATTGCTGTAAAATATATCAATATTTTAAAAAAAAGTCCTGAATCATGAAACATGGATATACAAAAAACAAGCAGGAGTGAACCGCCGCCATAAAGCATGAGATAAGGCCCTTTTAACAGGCCTGGATTGACATATTTTCTGTCACGGGTTGAACGATACACAACCTCAAGGCACCAGCCTGCAAAGGAAAAAAAACAAAATATAAAAAGGATATTTAAAAAAGAATAATTCATGCTTTTAGCCTGGCCTTTTCAGCCATAATGCCGGAGCAGACTATTTGTGTTAATTCATTAAGGCTGTTTTTAAAATTATCACTATTATCACGAACCGAAAGATTTAGTTCAAAACCTCTCAATGATTCTCCTATGGCACGAGAAGACAATAGAGTATTGTTTATATGAAAAACACCTTTTTCCACACCCTCATATAATATTGAATGTATTATGTTTACCTCTTTTTCAAAAAGATATTCACAAATCATTCTCTCTTCAATAAGAGCCCTTTCTCTCCCCATTTTTATCACTTTCAGAATATTTACAGACTTTTTCATATGCGAAAATTTGGCCTTGATAAAAGATGTAAGCTTATCCTTTGGTGATAATTCTCTTGAGACAGATTGACTTATTTTGTTAAGTAGTGCATCTGCCTCTGTTTTAAGGACCTCTTTGTAGATTGCGTTCTTGTTTTCAAAATAATTATAAATGGTAGCCTTTGCAACCCTTGCCATATGCGCTACTTCCTCAAGATTTGTCTTCTGAAGACCGTACCGGCCGAACATTTTTTGTGCTGTAGAAAGTATTGCCTCAATTTTTTTTTGTTTCATTTTTTAACCGCCTTTTATACTTTTAGACTTAAATCGTATTATAGTACAATATTTAAAAGTCAGTATAAAGTCAATTAATTTTTTTCTAATAATTTATGTGCTGCTCTTGACATATTTCATAATGTGATAATAATAAAAAATCACTAAAAGGAGTAAATATTATGCCTATTGCTAATCATATTTTAGAATATATGAAAAAGGGTTCGTGGATACGTCAGATGTTTGAACAGGGCGCTATAATGAAGGCTGAATACGGGGTTGAAAATGTCTTTGATTTCAGTCTTGGGAATCCTGATATTGAGCCACCGCCTGAATTTAAAGCAGCATTGATTAATGAGGCATCATCCAGTGCTTCAGGGCTACATACATATATGCCAAACGCAGGGCTTCCAATGGCAAAAAAGGCCGTGGCAAAATATCTAAGCACGGAACAAGGTATTAACATTACCGACAAGGCAATCATCATTAGAGGTTTTGGAACCCCTGAATTTTTCAGAATTGCATTCTGTGTTTCCGAAAAAATTATTAAAAAATCCAGCCATGGATTTGCAGCGGCATTTACAAAATGTAATTTGTGAAGTATTATAAGATATATATATAATAAACCCAAAAAATTATCATCCCTAAAGCCAGGAGGAATTTATGAGCGAAGAACACAATGAAATGTATGAAAGGTCTTTTGAAGGGCCAAAACCAAAATTAAAAGGTAAATTCCCCCTTATAATATTTTTTTCTGCGGTTGCTGTTTGCTTTGTTATTGCAGCTGGCTTATATCTTTTCTGGCCAGAGGATAAACCTTTTTCCCCAATAGTAATGAAACAAATTACCGCACAAATACCAGATCAGATTACAATCTCAAAAGAACAATCCTCACCTTTAACAACAGATATACAGGAACAATCAATAAAAGAAGATACTGCATTATCTTCAGGGGAATTAATCGCTGAGGTTCAGGAGATACCACCGGAAGATTCTACAATTCAAGAACAGGCCTCAATTTCTGAAATAAACAATGTCAATGCTGATCCCGTGGCCCATGCTGATGAAGCTGATGAACTTAAAGAAGTAGTGCTTTCAGAAAAATCAGGCCCGATAGCTGAAATAAAACAAGATAATATAATAAAACAGAAACCTGCTGCTCCAACTGAAATCAAAAACAGCAGTCTTAAAAAAGCTTTCGGATACATGGTACAGGTTGGATCATTTACAAGTATTTCAAGGGCAAACATAATAAAAGAAAAATTAGGAAAAAAGGGATTCAATGCCTTTATTCTTACAGCCTCCCTCCCTGAATTAGGCACAAGATACAGGGTTCGTGTCGGGGGTTATGAAACACGCAGCAATGCTGATAATGCCGCAAAAAAATTTAAAGAGATGGGGATGCCGACGCTGATTATTTCACCTGCAAGGTAATTTTTAAAATATTAATATGCTATTTTGAGAGAGGGGTTGCTTTGTTTGAAATCATCAATAATTTCAAACTATATTAGCCCGTACAGGAACCTGTCTGAGGTAAAATTGGTTGATTATCGGTAAAAACTCAAAGGAATCTCTTTTTTGCTTGAAAACAGCAATAAACTATGCTTTAATTAAGGTGCTTGGATTCAGCAAAAGGATTCTGATATGAAAAAAAATCCGTTTCATCTTAAAGAAATACCTTTGGACGCTCCTTTTTGTGATCGGGAAAAAGAGCTTGCAGACCTTATCTCCTACGCTAAATCCAATGCAAATGTTGTTTTATTTTCACCCAGGCGATACGGCAAGACGTCACTTATAAAAAGAGTGCAAAATAGCCTCAATTCCCATGGCACGTTGACTGCTTATTGTGACCTTTTCGGTGTTACTTCAGTTGAAGAGATTGCGGGAAGAATTGCTAAATCAATTTACACCATAACGCAAAAAAATAAAGGTCTGTTTCAAAAGGCTATAAATTTTATCACATCCTTCAGGCCTGTCTTATCTCCAAGTCCTGACGGTGGGTTCTCGGTCTCTGTCCAAACCGCATTTAAAACAGACGGAATAAAAATTCTTGAGGAAACAATGGACTCTCTGGAAAAATTTATTGATGATATAGGCCTTAATGTCCATATAGCCTTTGACGAATTTCAGGAGATTATTGAAGTTCATAATTCAATTGGGATAGAAGGTGTTTTAAGGCAGTATATTCAGAAAATTCAAAGTTCTTTTTTTTTCATAGGGAGTAGAAGGCGTATATTGCTTGATATTTTTAACGATCGAAAAAGACCTTTTTTCCAAAGTGCTCTCAATTATGAGCTGCACCCACTACCTTATAACGATTTGATCTGTTTTGTAGTATCACAATTCAAAAAGGCGGAAAAACAAATTAGTAAAGAAAAAGCCGCGAGCATTTCTCAACTCGTATCAAACCATCCATATTATATGCAAAAATTCTGTTTTTTTCTTTATGAAGAAATTGACAAAGAAGTAACACAAAAGGATATAGTTGTAATTAATCAAGTTGTTATGGAAAGTGAACGGGTCGTATTTGAGTCAATACTGCAAGGGCTCACAACAAAACAGATTATTCTTCTCTCAGCATTAGCGAGGGAGCCGACAGCAAAAATAT
>DAOWOC010000241.1 GCA_030642225.1 Deltaproteobacteria bacterium | reverse complement strand
GTAAAAAGGTTTTTTCTTAAGTCCTTTACGTGTTAATCTTAACTTTACCGGCATTATTTTCCCCCTATATGCCTAAATTAAAAACCTGAAAACATTCCCTTCATAATGTCCATCTGTCTCTTTTTGCCTTTACCCTTGCCCTTACCTTTTCCCTTGGAAGGAGCTATGAACTGTTTCATCATTTTACATATCTGGTCATAATTTTTTAAAAGCTGGTTCACATCATTAACACTTGTCCCGCTTCCCTTAGCTATCCGTTTACGCCTGCTGCCGTTTATAATGTTAGAATGATTCCTTTCAGCAAATGTCATTGAATTTATTATGGCCTCGGTCTTTACCAACTCTTTCCCGTCGGTTTTAAGACCTTTGAGCTGTTTTAATTTTCCCATACCCGGGATCATACCGAGTATCTGTTCCATGGAACCAAGTTTTTTTATCATCTGGAGCTGTTTTTTAAAATCATTAAGCGTAAAATTATTGGTTCTTAATTTTGACTCAAGCTTATTGGCCTCGGCCATATCAAAATTCTGCTGCGCCTTTTCAACAAGAGTCAATACATCGCCCATACCAAGGATACGCGAGGCCATTCTTTCAGGGTGAAAAATTTCGAGAGCATTTATCTTTTCGCCGACACCAATAAATTTTATTGGTTTACCTGTAATTTTTCTGATGGATAAAGCTGCGCCGCCTCTGGCATCGCCATCCATTTTTGTAAGAATTATGCCTGTAATATCAATGTCATTATTAAATTGCTTGGCAACATTTACTGCATCCTGCCCGGTCATTGCATCAGCGACAAAGAGTATCTCTCTTGGGTTTACAATTTCCTTAATCTGAATTAATTCATTCATAAGGGGCTCATCAACATGAAGTCTCCCTGCAGTATCAACTATGACCACATCACAAGATTCCTGCACTGCCCATTCAATAGATTTTTTTGCAATATCAAGTGTCTTCATTGAGGTTGTTGAAGGATAAGCCCTTACTCCAACCTGTTCAGCAAGAATTTTTAATTGATCAACAGCGGCCGGCCGGTAAACATCAGCAGGCACAAGGCATGGTCTCCTTGATTCCTTGACTAAAAATTTGGCAAGTTTTGCGGCAGTGGTTGTTTTACCCGACCCCTGAAGACCTACAAGCATAATAACTACAGGCGAAGCGCCACTAAGAGAAAGGGGCTTTGCATCTCCCCCCATAAGCTTTACAAGCTCATCATTTACAATCTTTACAACCTGCTGGCCAGGTGTGATACTTTTTAAAACATCCTGGCCAATAGCCCCCTGACGTACTGACTCTATAAAGTCTTTAGCAACCTTATAATTTACATCAGCCTCAAGCAGGGCCATGCGCACTTCCCGAAGACCGCTCTTAAGATTTTGCTCAGAGAGCGTTCCTTGCCCCCTCAAACGCTTAAAGGATATTTCCAGTTTATCTGCAAGAGTCTCAAACAATACAAAAACCTATTTTGACAATTTTTTATAAATTTATTTATATTAATTCCACATTAAAAATAATAAAAAAAGACTTACGCTTATAAAATGGTAACACACGTAAAGTCAAGCTAATTATACCATTTTCCGATAGTTAGCAGCTTAAGAAAAAGGGCTGAAATAGCTGTAAAACAAAACCATTTGATAACTTTTAATACTTCGGATATTATATTTAAATAATATGAATTTCAACTTATTATTTAAACTTTTATAAGAGGATTATATGTCAAGAGAAAAACAATATCTTATTGATGATATGGCAATCAAAAATTCATGGCGCCTTTTCAAAATTATGGCTGAATTTGTAGATGGTTTTGAAACCATGGATGATATCGGGCCTGCGGTCAGCATATTCGGCTCATCACGTTTAAAAGCAGGGGATATTTATTATGAAAAAGCACGCCATATTGCAAGATTATGTGCTGAAAACGGGCTCACCGTGATCACAGGAGGAGGTCCAGGGATTATGGAGGCAGGCAACAGAGGAGCGGTTGAAGGCGGCGGCAAGTCAGTAGGTGCCAACATACATCTTCCGCTTGAACAGATGCCTAACCATTACTCAAATATTCAATTAAATTTCAATTATTTTTTTGTGCGCAAGGTAATCCTTATTAAATATTCACAGGCCTATATTGCAATGCCTGGTGGATTCGGCACACTTGATGAACTTTGCGAGGCCATAACCCTTATACAGACCAAACGAATCAGACCTTTTCCAGTATTTCTTGTAGGTGTTGATTACTGGAAAAATTTTGTAGAATGGATTAAAACAAGCATGCTTGAAACAAAATGCATAAATGATGAGGAATTAAATATTTTTTGTCTCGAAGATGATCCTGAAAAAATCGTAAGTAAAATCAAGGAAACCATTGTTTATTAAAATCATGATATCTGTATAAAAAAATAGCAAAATGATAGTGTAAAACGATGAAAAAAATTACAGAAATACCAAAAAACGATAAACCAAGAGAAAAACTTGCGAGGAAAGGTGTAGAAGCTTTGAATAGCAAGGAATTGTTAATGGTAATTTTGGGAAAAGGAATAAAAGGACGAGATGTAACAGTATCATTAAATTACAGCGTTGTGCATCCACGAGAGATATTTTCTGATGCCCTGACAGACAGAGCCGCAGGAATTATTTTTGTTCACAACCATCCTGAAAATGATGTTGAACCTTCTGAAACTGACAAGAAAATAACAAAGCAACTTTGTGATGCCGCAAAACTTTTAGGAATACAAGTAATCGACCATATTATTGTGACTAAAAATGAACATTTTAGTTTTCAAAGTGAAGGACTTTTAGAAATATGAATATGAAATTATCAAAATACGAAATACAAGATTTAATCGAAAGATTGCAAAAGGGTGAGAATATCCCTGACGACTATAAATACAAATTATTCCCTGCAAAGCAAAAGGAATACGAGTTGGTTTATGGTGGTAAAATGAGAAAGGAAGATGTTCTCGCTAATGAAGATGGCGTTTTTCCTGTTCCGTTACAAGTAGAAAAAATATTCAATGGTAAACGAAAAGTGTGGAAAGATGGATGGCGAAATATTATTGCCTTTGGTGATAATCTGC
>DAOWOC010000359.1 GCA_030642225.1 Deltaproteobacteria bacterium | reverse complement strand
AGGATGATAGGAAAGAGTCCTGCCATGCAGGATATTTTTAAAATGATTGATACTGTGGCTCCCTTGGATTCAACGGTATTGCTCACCGGAGAAACCGGTACCGGTAAGGAGATGACTGCAAAAATAATTCATTATGCCAGCCGCAGAAAATCATATCCATTAATAACTGTTGATTGCGGCGCACTTTCTGAAACACTCCTTGAGTCTGAATTGTTTGGACATGAAAAAGGGGCATTCACCGGGGCGCATAAATCAAAAACAGGCAGGTTTGAATTGGCAGATGGTGGTACTATCTTTTTAGATGAGGTTGCAAATTCCTCATCAAGTGTACAAAAAAAACTTCTTCGATTAATTCAGGAAAAAACATTTGAGCGATTAGGAAGTGAAGTTACACGAAAGACAGATGTAAGGATTATTGCTGCAACGAATAAGCAGTTAGACAAGCTTGTAAAGGAAGGCAGCTTCAGAGCCGATCTTTTTTACAGGCTTAATGTTGTACCTGTTGTACTTCCCCCTTTAAGGGAAAGAAAAGAGGACATCCCTGTTCTTGCCACATATTTTTTAGAAAAATTTGCGCGCCAGATTTCAAAGCCTTTATTTATCCTGTCACGAGCAGCAATTGACCAGCTTATTTCATATCCATGGCCGGGGAATATAAGGGAGCTAATAAACATGATGGAGCGGCTTTCTATTATAACTAATACAAAAGAGATAACAAAGATTCCATTTGAAGGGGAGCAGGCATCTATTGTTGACTCTTCGCAAGCATTGTTTTCACTTGATCCATCCTTAAAAAAACAGGTGGTAGTTCTGGAACGTTTATACCTTATTCAGGCATTAAAGATATTTCATGGCAGTATTAAAGATGTTGCGGAAATATCCGGTTTTAGCCTGCGTACTGTTCACAGGAAGATGAACGAGTATGGCCTTGAAAAACAGGATTATAAATAGAGAGTTTGGAACGTATTTTTAAATAGTAATTTTTTATGTTATGTAATAGCTGTTGGACTATGAAGGATTTAAAGAAAACAAATATAGAGATTAAAAAAACCGGGGATGATTTGTTTAACTTTGCTGTTGATCGTGATGATCTTAAAACACTCATGGCAAATCTTCCGGAAGAAGATATCGCAAGGCGGAGCGCAATTGAATATGAACTTCAGATATTGAAGATTATCAGCGTTGGTTGGGCTATAGTATATTATCTTGAAAACAGTCCTTATAAAGATGATATCGCAGCATCTTTCTGGGAAATGGTTTATGAATTTTCCCATGATATATCTGTAACAACAGGGCTAATGACAAGTCAGGATATTGATTATTTTAAAAAACTCAGGGAGCGTCTTGATATGTATGTAAATGCCCTGGCCAAAAAAACCGGTGTCCATGAGCCTGCTGCTGTGATAGGCCCTGAATTTGCGAAAAAATGCGGAAATATTGATGATATATATACCATAATGGCCGGTTCAAGGATGTTTATCATAACAATTGGCAGTATTAAAGAATACCTTGAGTTGATAAAATTGATATAGCCGGATTTATTTGAAACAGCATGTTTTTTTTATTTTTACATGGTATACTTTATTAGTATATTTTATTTGAAAATTTATTCTTTTGGAGCGTGATCCTATGTTTGACAATAAGGAAGATAAGAGAAGGTTTAAAAGAATTGTATTCCCAGGTGAACAGAGCCTT
>DAOWOC010000333.1 GCA_030642225.1 Deltaproteobacteria bacterium | reverse complement strand
CTATCCTGGCCATATAGTTCATATCTTTTAATTTTTTAACAAGATATCTGGCATTTTCAATATTGGAAAAGGAACCGACTTGTATTGTAAAAATATTTTTTTTGTAAGAATTAAGGGCTGGACTTTGTTTATTTTTTGCAAGCGCAGTGATTAAAACCCTTTCAACGCCCTTTTCCATAATACCAATCTGCTTTGCGGCCTTAAATGACAAATCTATAATCCGGCCTTTTACAAAAGGTCCCCTGTCATTAATCCTTACAACAACCTGTTTTTGATTGTCCGGATTTTTAACCAGTACATAGGTATTCATTGGAAGGGTCTTATGTGCAGCAGTTAATGCATATGTATTATAAATTTCCCCGTTTGAGGTCTTTTTACCATGGAAGTCAAGCCCATACCATGATGCTAAACCTTTTTGTCTGAATCCCGAGGAATTATTTATTGGATAATACGTCTTGCCAAAAACAGTATAGGGTCTTTGAGTATAAGGCGTAGTTCCTGTTTCATAATAATGTTTGGCAGGAGAGGTAGTAAACATGGAACAGCCACATGTCATTATGATCAGGGTTAAATTTAAAATACACCATCTCTGTATGATTTTTTTTACAATCATAATATACCCCCATGCCATAATGGTCAGGAATCCTGTTTTTTATCCCTGTCAATAAGATCAAGCCTGATCGATGCCTCCTGCAACTGCTCTTTTGAAATTTTTGATGGCGACTCTGTGAGCAAACATGTTGCTTTTTGTGTCTTTGGAAAAGCAATAACATCCCTTATGGAATCCTGTTTTGTCATCAGCATTATCAGCCTGTCAAAACCAATGGCCAATCCCCCATGCGGAGGAGCGCCAAACTGCAGTGCATCAAGTAAAAATCCGAATTTATCCGCCGCCTCGTTATCATCTATACCCAATGCCCTGAATATCATCTCTTGTGTCTCTTTGCGATGTATACGAATACTCCCGCCGCCTATTTCAATACCATTTAAAACCACATCATAAGCCAGTGACCTTACAGTATCAGGCGCTGATTCAAGCCTTTCAATATCCTCATCCATTGGTGCGGTAAAAGGATGATGTTTGGCCATATAACGGCCTTCTGTCGCATCAAATTCCATAAGAGGAAAATCAACAACCCAGGTAAAGACAAAATCATTTTCATGAGAATCAAGAATACCTGTTAATTTAGCAAGATGTACACGAAGGTTGGCCAGGACATCATTAACCACAATTGAATTATCAGCTGAAAAGAAAAGGATATCTCCCTGTTTTGCATCAAGCGTCTTTTCAATTTCTGATTTCTCCTGATCAGTAAAAAATTTGGCAATAGGAGATTGCCATCCATCTTGTTTTATCTTTACCCATGCAAGCCCTTTTGCCCCATAAATCTTTACAAATTCAGTTAGCTCATCTAACTCCCTGCGTGAAAAACCAGACCCTCCCTGCGCATTGATGGCCTTTACTATCCCGCCCTGTTTAACAACCTTATTAAAAAGGGTAAAGGATGAGTCTTTAACAATTGATGTCACATCTTTTAATTCCATTCCAAAACGTATATCAGGACGATCTGTACCAAATCTATCCATAGATTCCTGATAAACAAGCCGGTTAAATGGTGTTTGTATATCCATGTCCAAACATTCTTTAAACAGGGTTGAAATAAGCCCTTCTGTAATTTCAATGACCTGATCAACATCCACAAATGACATTTCAAGGTCTATCTGTGTAAATTCAGGCTGCCTGTCAGCCCTTAAATCTTCATCCCTGAAACATTTTACAATCTGATAATAACGGTCAAATCCAGCTACCATAAGCAGCTGTTTAAAGAGTTGTGGCGATTGCGGGAGGGCATAAAATTTACCAGGATTAACGCGGCTCGGCACAATATAATCCCTTGCGCCTTCAGGAGTACTCCTTGTCAGTACAGGTGTTTCAATATCAAGAAATTCATTGGCATTAAGAAATGTTCGAGTAGCCTGAGATGCCTTGTGCCTGAATATTAAATTCCTGCTAAGTGATGGTCTGCGCAGGTCAAGGTACCTGTATTTCAGCCTG
>DAOWOC010000011.1 GCA_030642225.1 Deltaproteobacteria bacterium | reverse complement strand
TTTCCCATAACGCCGCGGCGAAAACAGAATTACATTTGCCTTATTTTTTGCGTGGGAAAAGAGTTCTCTTTGTTCAGATATCCGATTACAAAAAGGAAAATCAGGCGGGATAACCCGCAGGGTAAATGGATTTGTCATATTATGTCCTTTTATTATTCATTATCAATTATTGATAATGAATAATTGATCAAGCATATTTTACCAAACCACTTCTATTGCCGTTTTGTCCATTCTGATGCTATAATGGGTATTTAGGCGCAAACCAGCAAAAGTAATATGTTTTTCATTTATTTATCTGCCTTGTTTTTATTTTCCCAAGGCCAAAAGCGGTCTGCTTTCCGATATGCGCTTTTTCACAAAACTCAATCATAGGAAGATATTCCTGCAAATCTCCCTCATAGGTTACAGAGCCTGTTATGCCGCCCATAAGCATACTTTTATTTTGACGAAACGAGTATCTTTTCCAGTCAAACCATTTTAAATTCGATTCCTGAATCTGAACAGAGTTTGCTCTTTGTACAAGGCCGCGGTAATCAAGGGGCGGTTCTCCTGAACCGTAACAGCTTAAAAGAGAAGATATTCTTCTAAGCATCGCCCGAGTCAGAATATGGAAGGGCAGGGCTTCATTCAGCCGGTTTTCAAACTTGAGTCTAAGCGGTGTTTCAAGGGTCAGTTTTATGCAAAAGTTTTCATTAGCTCCGGCTGTTGCAGGTTCAACCGACAGTTTTGTTGGTTTATAATCATTATGCAGTTTTTTATCGGATTTTGAGTAAATTGTATGCCCGCCTGTTTTTACTTCGTTTAATTCAAACTTTGCCCGGATTCCGTTTACTTTTTTTCCTATGCCTATAGCGCCCATTTGATCAAATGCATATATGAAATATGGAAGGCTGTGGTTTATTTTGCCGAAAAGAAGAAGGTTGAAATTAAACGTCTCTTTTGCTTTATATTCTGTTTTTTTCTCCAAAGGCGGTTTAAGTACAAAAGGGTGGGGCGGTGAAGCGATTTTTGAGCCTTCAGGCATTTTTAAAGCGCAGGTAGTTTCAAAAACAAGCGCATAAACACATTGCTCTTTCAGTATGCACTGCGTGCATTCTTCTTTTTTCAATGCGCAAACGACCTGTTTTAATGCTCTGCCGAAAACACCTCTGAATGTTGATCCCTTGTAATATGGCAAAGAGGCATTGTCTGTAAAACAACATGAAAATTGGTATTTCCCGAATAACATGGAATATGGCCTTTTTGAAAGGACTCACGGTTAAGTGGAATAAATATGATAGAAAAAAGCTAAGACCGTATTAAAATATTCATGGTTTCCTGATGTTATAATTCTTGATTTTATAAAGCAAAGCCTTATAACTGATACATAAAATCTTTGCAGCTTTTTTACGATTCCACTCTGTAAGATTAAGCACTTTTATAATGGTTTCAGATTCTATTTTGGTTACTGCCTTTTGGTGAATATCCCTTAATGAAGGCCATGCTTTTTTTTCATAAGATTCGTTTTTTTCTTCATCCACACAGGATTGCAATCCATTGTCACCGGACAATTCATCAATAATCGCCTGTTCATTTTTTATGACAATAAATCTTTGAACTAAATTTTCCAGCTCTCTGACATTTCCCGGCCAATCATACTCGAGAAATGCCTTTATCATCCTGTCTGATAATACCTGAACCGGCCTGTTATATTTTTTTGAAAATTTATCCAAAAAATATTCAACAAATATTGGAATTTCTTCTTTTCTTTCTTTTAAAGGAGGTATGATAATTTCCACAACATCAAGTCTGAAAAAAAGATCATTCCTGAACCTGCCTTGCTTAACTGCAAGCACAAGATCTTTGTTGGTCGCTGCCAGTATACGCACATCTACCTTTATATCATGATCTCCGCCAAGCCTTGAGAATTCCTTATCCTGTATTACCTGTAACAGTTTAGACTGTACAGTAGCACTTATCTCACCTATCTCATCTAAAAATATTGTCCCTTTATCAGCTAATTCAAATTTGCCTGGTTTACGGCGATATGCTCCTGTGAATGCGCCCTTTTCATATCCAAAAAGTTCACTTTCCAGAAGATTTGACGGGAGTGCGGCACAGTTGACCTTAATAAACGGTTTTTTACAACGCAGTGAGTTTAAATGTATTGACCGGGCAACAACCTCTTTGCCAACGCCGCTTTCCCCTTGTATCAGGATATTAACAGTTGTATCAGCTACCTGATCAATGGTTTTCTTTATAAAATACATCTTTTCACTGGAATAAATAAAAATTTCATTCTGTTTGGTCAATTCACCGATTTCAATCAGTGATTCAGGGATATCAGGCACTGGTACATTCATGGCTCTATCATTTATAAGGGATCTTCCTGCATTCGTGAGCAGTTGATCTATCCTTTTAACATTTAAAAAAAATCGCGTAGAGGTCAAGGCAGAACTTATCTGCGTAGAAACATATGCAATGGCCAGCTTTTCCCACTCACCAAAGGCATCCTTTTTTGAATGGCTGATATTGAATACACCGACGATTTTATTATTCTCCATAACAGGAAAACAAATAAGCGAATTGACATTATTTAATCCAATATTTTTTAAAAAAAGGGGGTCAGCCCCGGTGTCATCTATAATAATGGCATCGCCATTTTTAAAAACTGATCCGGCAATACCTTCCCCCGGCTTAAACCGTTTGGCATTGATATTCTGTTCAGGATAATAGGTATTTTCCCCCTTATTTTTCCCACGGGCAATATGGACAAACAGTTCACCTGACTCGGGGTCCTGAAGCATCAGGGAACAGTTTTCCGCATCAATCTCTTTAATTACTCCATCCAGGATTTCCTTGCATGTTTCAAGATAATTAGGAAGATAGTTCATTGCGTGCTGTATCCTGTGGAAAAGCATGAATGCCCTGCTTGTATTATCATCCTTTTGGGGCAGGTTTGTGAATCCCCTAATTTTTTCAGGTTGTTTTTTTATTTTTTTATTTTTTTCAGCCATGGTCTAAAATCCGAACTGCTTAAAGCGGGTTATATAAATCAATCAAAGGATAAAGCATGTTTAGTAAGCCTGGTTGTCAGGTTAACCCCTCCCGCCCCTGTAACTAATATTTTCAAGCGGCAGCGGTGTACAGCCATTGGGAATGCTTCCTTTTTCTATCTTAATATCCAGAGTCATGCCTCCGCGCGGATACCATAAACCTGCGACCCTGAGATATTTAGGATTCATGACAAACATAAGTTCTTTATGGATTGATACTGTGCATTCTTCGTGAAAACAACCGTGATTCCTGAATGAAAAAAGAAACATTTTAAAAGATTTTGTCTCAATAAGCAATTTTTCAGGGCAATAATCTACAATTATTGTCCCAAAATCAGGCTGGGATGTTACAGGACATATTGTTGTAAATTCCGGCGCGGTAATCCTGATAACATAATCCGTGTCAGGATGAGGATTTTCAAAAACCTCTAATTTAGCCTCTTTAGGAGATAAGGGGGGAGAAATCGATTTCCCAAGCTGGGTCAGACCTGTTATTTTTTTTTGTGAATCCATCCTAATCATCCTGTTTTTAAATTTTAATAAATCAGTCTGCCACCTTATTTTGAAGCACGCCAAGTCTTTCAATTTCAAGCTCTACTCTATCACCAGGCTGCAAATACCTGTCAAGCTCAAGGCCGCACCCGTTTCCAACAGTGCCTGAGCCAAGGACATCTCCCGGGAAGATGGTCTCGTCCTGAGATATATAGGCAATAAGCTGCTCAAAGGTGTAATGCATTGTAGCACTGTTGCCTCTTGACCACTCTTCACCATTAATCCTTGCCCTCATTTCAAGATTATATGGATTATATACCTCATCAGTTGTAACAAGAAACGGGCCAAGTATGTTCCCTGTGTCGAAATCTTTTGATTTAGTAGGGCCAAGACCGCCCATTATTTCATCAAATTGCACATCCCTTGCGCTTATATCATTAAAAATAGTAAAACCTGCAATATAATCCCTTGCATCTTTTTCCTTTATATTTTTGCCCCTTTTCCCTATTACAGCTGCGAATTCCAGTTCATAATCCAGTTTTTGAGTATATCCCGGCCTTATAATATCCTGGCCATGACCAATGACTGTATATGGATTCCCCTTGTAATATAAAGGAATTTTATACCACTGTCGCCTGACATTAATAAATCCGCGGCCTGTTAACCGCCTTATAAAATTATCTAATTTAGACAAAAAAGGATAATGCATCTTTGTCATGGACAATGTACTCTGAAACATGTGTTTTTCAAAACATATAAAATCCCGCAATGTCCTTGGAATTAAAGGGGCCGTTATTCTTATGTCTTTAATATCCAATATGCACGGAGACCGTTTGACCTGGTGATCATCCGGCTTTTTTTTAATCTGATCAAGCAGGATTTTTGTGTTTTTTTGTGATTCAGGCCAGTTATCAAGCCAGCTGAGCATATCTTTAAAAGGAGCTGATGGAAGATCACTTTTTAAAATTATTGCTGACTCAAAAAGATCAATAACCCTTTCTTTATCAACAATACCAAGATGTTTTTCCTGCAAATCATCAGATATGTAAAAAGTAACAAGCTTCATGATAATCAGTCCTCTATCATTGCGACTACACGCGAAAATCCGGCGCTTGCGCCTTTTATTTTTATGGGAAAGCAAGCCACTTTAAAGCCTTTTAAGGGGAGCTTGTCAAGATTGGTAAGGCGTTCTATATGTGAATAATCATGGTCCACCCCAACATAATGTGCCTGCCAGAAAAAATTATGATCTTTCTTTTTTTTAGCCTGTTTTGCCGCATATTGCAAAGGAAGATCAAATCCCCATGAATCAATTCCCATGACCCTTACACCATTTTTTATTAAATAAAGTGTTGCTTCTCTGCTCATACCAGGCCCTTTAGTATAGTATTCACGCGTGCCATGGCGCTTATCATTGCCTGTATGTATAAGGACAATATCATCCGGCTGCAAAATATGGGGTATGGCGTTTAAGGCATCTTCTATATCCTTTTGCGTAATCAACTCACCATGTTTACGGTGCGTGACATTGATAACAACACCATTGCCAAAGAAACGATCTAAAGGTATTTCATCAATAGTTTTTGCGCGTTTTCCTTCGGATATCGGAGTATAATGCCATGGCGCATCCACGTGTGTACCTGAATGAGTTGAAACCTTTAATGTTTCAAAAGCCCATCCAAGTTGATTTTTCAGGTATTTTACCGGCAGACCGAGCCAGAGCATGATAGAAAGCGCTCCAAATTTGTGTTGCTGATATTTTATGCGGTCCCTGACCCACCAGGGATCATTGGGATTATCCTCAATAGCTGTAGAGAGATCAATAAATTTCATGGACAAAATATCCTTTTAATCGCTTGTTCGTTGAAGTTTAATTAATGATATGCCACCTTCTTCATTTACACCCCAGATACTTATAAATTCATTATTCTTAAAGGTCTTTATCGTATAAATCAGGTCAAGTATGCCTGCTGACGGATTAAGCCCCCAGTCAGGGAGAAATTCGCATCCTGATATTTTTTTATTGCATAATTTAAACAGTATACTGGTTGTCCTGTTATTTCTAAAGAGATGAATATCCTCTTGTCCTTTGTTCTCAAGCCATGTCCTGTATAAAAAATTTCTAAACTCACTGGCCCTTGAAATCTCTCCATAATAAGGGAGTCTCATAACACTGGAAATTTGCAGACCCAAACCTTTTATGCCTGGTTTTGAGAGCATGATAAATCCAGCGCCTTCTCCCAGCATTACACCCCTGGTCTTGAGATATTTCATGAGACTTTTGTCACGGATATGGGCAGGAGGCAGGACATCGGCCGCACCTGCAATTATTGATTCCATACCGCTCCTTAACATCTGTAATCCCATGAGAAGAACGGCTTCTGCGGTATCCAGACCCTGTAAAATCGTCCATACGGGCGCTGTAATTTTTTTGTATATGGAAAGATATGATACAGGGGTATTAGGGACTGAATGTGAAAAATATATTGATCTTGCAAGCCTTGGACCTTTGTCTATAAGCCCGTCAAAAAATGAAAAGGTCGCATCCTGTTCCCCAAAACCTGTGCCGAATATAACAGGCATATTTGTTATTAATTTATCATCAATACCTTTTGTTGCTCTTAATGCGGCGATTATAGATAAACGGCTAAGACGTGTCAGCCTTCTTCTGAACATGGGATCAGGGATCATTTTTTTTACAGGCAGCTCAGGGGCAACCATGGCATTCATCTCTTCCCCTTCAAAATCAACAACACCCTTCTTGGGCATTATCACCCCGCAGGAAGAGATTGTTGCAGGATGTTCAGGCATCTATACCTCCAAGAATAATCGAAACATTATTCCCGCCAAAGGCAAAACTGTTTGTCATTGCCCTGGAAATATTTGATTTCAAAGGCTTGGCAAGAATCAAATTAAGATTCATTTCAGGAGCTAATTCGATTGTATTAAGGGTTTGGGGGATAAACCCGTTTTTTATTGTCAAGCCGCTGATAATAGTTTCAAGCGCTCCGCACCCACCGAGGATATGGCCGGTATGAGCCTTGGTGGACGAAACAGGGGGGCATGCTCCATTAAATACGCGTTCAATGGCAATTGCCTCTGAAAAATCGTTTGCCATTGTCCCTGTGCCATGGGCATTAATATATCCAATATCACTTCTGTTAATACAGGCGTCCCGTATGGCAAGAGTCATGGCCTGGTATGCCCCATCTCCTTTTGGATGCGGGCCGGTTATATGATGGGCATCACTTGACTGACCTGTCCCGAGTATTTCCAGCAGTGGCTCTGCATTTCTCCTGCAAGCAGATTCCATGTTTTCAAGGACAATAAAAGCCGCACCTTCACCAAGCACCATGCCGTCTCTGTCTTTTGCAAACGGCTTGCAGCCTGAATGTGTCATTGCGCTCAATGCATTAAATCCATAATAGGTCATATAAGAAAGTGTATCAGCCCCTCCGGCTATTACGCGTTCACAAATACCACTCGCCACAAGCTGATACGCATACACAATTGCATGGGCAGAAGAAGTGCATGCAGAAACAAATGTAAGGCCGGATGCGAGCCGAAAAGTTTTTTGGAGAAAAATCTGGAGTGAGGATGCAGGATGTCTTGTAAACGCCTTTTTAAAATTAAATGGTTTTTTATTAATAAAATCAGTCTCTGTTTCCGGCATCCCACCAACTGATACCCCCATTATCAAAGACGTTTGTGCAAGGTCATTTCTATCTGCAAGGAGAGCCTGGCCCAAAGCCTCTTTAAAAGGGATAAGAGCCATCCGCTTAATAATGGCATCAGCTTTAATATCACAAAACCATGACTTGTCAACCATGGCTGCAAGCTGTTCATCGTCAAGTGAAAACCATTGCCCTTTTTTAATGCCGGACAGGCTGTTTTGCAGGCTTTTATTAATGGCGTTTATATCCCTGCCAATAGAGCAGAGAGCACCCATACCCGTTATATATACTTTGTTACTATTTTTTTGCATCTTGAATAAATGATTCAAGAGAGTTTATGGATGAAAGAATTTCTCTTGCCTTTTCAGCATCATCAAGCCTCAGGCTATAATCTTCCTCAAGCATTATTATAATTTCAAGGGCATCAAGCGAATCAAGCCCAAGCCCTTCTCCAAAAAGCGGGGCATCATCCTCTATCTCATCAGGGGTGATATCTTCAAGCCCAAGGTCATTAATAATCTTTCCCTTTAATTCAAGTATCAAGTCTTTCAAAATATAATGCTCCTTTTATCTATATTGGTTTAAACCATTTAGGATCGACCTTTGTTAAAGATTTAAATTTTTTTAAAGTAATGATGGTTGTCTCGCGGGTTATCAGATTTTCAATACGCATGGTTTCAGGCTTTTTTCCGGCATCTGTTTCCTTGACAGAAAGGATTGTAATTATCCTCGCCTGCACCCCGTTTTTTGTATAATATATCTGTCTTATCGGCATAAATGAATCAGGGTCAATAATAAGCACAGCTCTATCCAAAAAGGCATTTTTCCTTTTTGAAACAAGCTCAAGACGATATGTCATCTCAGGAAGTTTAACCATACTCACAGGATTAAATGTGTTTAACCGCGCTATCAAAAACAGGTCATCAAAGCCCAGCCCACCGTTTGCAATAGCCTGAGATGGTGTTATCTGCACACTGCGTCCTAATTTAGGAAGATAAAGCCAGAGTTTTTTTTTGGCATGTATAATAACCTTACCTTTTTGGGATGCAGGTTCAATGTATTCCATCCTGTGAAAAAGCCTGCCTGCATGAATAATTTTCATGGACATATTCAGGGTGTTATCAATGGATATCTTTTCAATATCCATGACAGCTTTAAAGGGTTTATCAGACATGGTCTTTTGAACCCTTTTCCAGACATCTTTATAATCCAGGGCATATGCATTAAAAGCAACAAGGATGCTGAACATAATTATGAGTGATTTTATCTTCATTATGTATCTCTTAAAATATCTACAATATCAAGTTTTGCAGCGAGCCTGGCCGGGTATAAAGATGATATAAGGCCAATTATATTCATAACAAAATATGGTAATATTATACCCCAAAAACCTGGAAAAGCCAGAACAGACTTATTGCCTGTCATCAAGGCATAGGCTGCGCTGGAAGGTTCAAACTGAATCGCATTTATCATAATACATGCAAAAACCCCTGCCACAATGCCAAGGCTGGAACTTACAAACGTAAGGAAACTATTTTCAAGGATAAAAAGAGCTGCAATATATCCACTTGAGCCACCCATTGATCTTATAATGCCTATTTCCCTTTTCCGTTCATAGGTTGAGGTAATCAGCATGGACATACTCCCCACACCTGTAATAATACCGAGGAACGCATACATGATAAACAATACCGCTCTACTGCCTTTCAGCATACCAAGATAAAATCCTCCGACCTCTGTGTATGGCCTGACATCCATTTGATGACCTGTATCAACAAATATTGTTTCTTGTACATTTTTAATTATTTCAGGCCATTTTTCAGGATATTTTAGAAAAATTTTTATCTCCTGAACAAGATCACCGGCATTGATAAGTTCCTGCAGGACATTTAATGGAATAAAGACAAAAAAAGACTGCCATGGCGATGTAAAGGAAAATATCCCTGACACAGTAAATTCTTTTGCAACATCCTCACCTGCAATGCTTCTGCACATAAGCGTAAGTGTGTCATCTGCATGCAAATTAAGTTCTGTGGCCATTTGCGATGATATATATACTTCTTCCATGCCTGATTTGAGAAAACGACCTTCAACTGCCGGCAAAAGGCGGCTTATTTCTTTTTCACGTTCAGGATACAGGCCAAAAAGCGCTGTCCTTAAAGCAGACTTTCCATTTGCCATAAGGCTTCCTGTCATATTGATACGTGACGCCGCGGCCTTTACGCCTTTTAAATTCGTAAATTTATCCAATAAATTTTCATTATTAGAGAACCAGTACTCAAGAGGCACAATAACAGGCTCAGGTCCCTGTCCATATAAAACACCGGGGACAGGCTCTCTTATCTGCAGGTCACCGGTCTGGATTAATCGGACATTTTCCATAAGGCTTACAGATAGAGCCCTTACAAGCCCTGAGGCTATAATCAGTATACACGTGCATGACAAAACCGTAATACCTGTAATAACAGAACGCCTTAGATGCCTTCCAAGATTTCTAAAACCAAGTTTTATTAAAAACATACGGATTTTACCTGTGCCTCAAAGCTTTAACAG
Source organism: Deltaproteobacteria bacterium (assembly GCA_030642225.1). GTDB lineage: Bacteria > Desulfobacterota > DAOWOC01 > DAOWOC01 > DAOWOC01 > DAOWOC01. Next base: position 777 of record DAOWOC010000011.1, on the reverse strand, counting down.
GATCAACCCTTGAAAGCATAAGCGCATTTGGGAAAGCGCCCAGAATACTGATCCCTGTGGTGATAAGTAATGCCTTAAATGGTAATGTCCCCAAGGGGGAGAGATAAAGAATCTTTCCGCCAAACCCCATCTCCATGGCGCCGGTAAAGGCCGGGATCCCGTATTTTTGTCCAAAAATAATTAGAATACTTGAAACAATTACACCTGACAAACCAAAAACAAACCCCATGCATATTGCTTCCGTTAAAAAAAGTTTGATTACATGGCTGGCATCAGCCCCAATGATTTTTAAAATACCGGTTTCCTTTACCCGTTCCCACATGTTCATGGAAAATATGGTAAATATTACTAATATTATAGTAAATATAATCACCGAATTAATTATGCCTGTCATTATCTTTGTAATATAAATGGCATTCCCTGCAAGTCCGGCAAGATCATGCCATAAATAAATTTTAAAAACAGTCTGGCCATCACTCGCTGATAACCATGATTTTATATCAGAGACAAGGTCTTGTTTTATCCCCACATCATTTAATATAATGCAATATGAATGGAACTGTCCCTGCTCCATCTCAAGTATATCGGTTATAGCATGTATTGTGGTTATGGCCAGGACATCACCAAAGACCCCGGGCCCGTCAACAGTGTATAAACCGGTAATTTCAAGATTAATACCTGCGGGGAACCCCTCTTTTGTTATGGTAAATGCGGAAATTTGATCACCTTTATTCAATCTTAATTTTCCTGCCAGTCTCTTTGAAATAATAACCTCAT
>DAOWOC010000098.1 GCA_030642225.1 Deltaproteobacteria bacterium | reverse complement strand
GTCCATTATTCTATCATCAACTTCAAGACCAGGCCTAAAAAGCCCGCTCTGTTTAAACATGGCATCAACAAGAGTTGTCTTGCCATGATCGACATGTGCTATAATCGCTATATTTCGTATATTTTCATTTTTTATTGCGTTTTTCACTTTATTCCCTTTTATATTTATTTAAATTACAAAAGGGGAATATATTACTCCAAAAAAAATTTGCAACCTTTTTACGAACCTTTTTACAATTTTTTTAAAAAAATTTATAATTTACAAATTTAAAATATGATTTGACAAGCGTTTGGCAGTATCTTAACAAGATAAAAATTAAAAAATAATGAGGTGAAACAAATGCATACCCTTAACCAATTACTTGATATTGTAAAAACACACCCAGATTTTAATGAAACAGGAATGGTGGTATTTCATAATGGAGTTGTTCGTTCAACAAGCAGAAATGGGAAAAAAGTCTCCGGCATGACTGTTTATGTTGACCATGATAAATTAAAACAAATTATCAAAGAATCTCATGAACTATCAGGTATTAAAGTTGTTTTAGCAGAAACAAATGAAGGCTTTATAGCTGTGGGACAGGATGTAATGAGGGTAGTTGTTGCCGGAGATATAAGGGAAAACGTATTCCCTGCACTTGAAAAAACAGTGGGCAGGATAAAAAAAGAGGTTGTATCTAAAAAAGAGGATTTTATCGATTAGTTAATTTCATATAAACTGTTTGATAAAATAAATATAAAAAGGACGCTACAAATAAACGCCCTTTTTATATTTTAACAAAAACTTAAAATATTTATTAAAATTATACGGCCTCAACAACGGTTGCTATCCCAACACCGCCTCCACCGCACAGCATCTGTAACGCTGCTTTCCCATTAGTGCGTTTCAGGTGATGGGCCATCTCCCCAAAATAAATAACCCCTGATGCCCCAATGGGATGCCCAAGTGCAATAGCGCCTCCGGTCGGATTGATACGTGGATCATAGCGATCATAACCAAGCTCATCGGCAAACTGTAACAATGGAGAGGCAAAGGCCTCGTTCGGTTCAATAATATCCATATCATCTATGGTTTTACCCGCGCGTTTCAATGCCTTTCTTGATGCCTCAATAGGAGCCAGAAGCATTGGCACAGGGGCACCACCTGAATTAGCACATCCGGTAATTTTGCAAAGCGGATCCAGACCAAGTTTTTCTGCCTTATCAGCGCTCATAAGAATAACAGCTGCTGCAGCGTCAACTATCTGTGATGAATTACCTGCTGTAACAACACCGTTTTCCTTAAAAGGAGTGGGAAGTTTACTTATATCCTCAAAAAATCCTTTGGGATCATCAATGGCCTTATCACGCATTATTTCATCCTCTATAACCTTATGGATTTCACCTTCATAAGTGAATTCAAACGGGATCATGTGATCAGCGTGCCAGCCATTACGTTTTGCCTTAACAGCACTTTGCATACTCATCATTCCAAATTTATCAAGATCTTCCCTTGTATGCTTCTGGTCAAGAGAAACAATCTCGGCACATTCCCCCATAGGTACTGCTATGCCACCTTCGGCAAAACGAGAAGACAAACGCACGGGATAATTAGCTACAACAGCCACGTTTAAATCAGATCCCATGCCATAATGGGACATTATTTCAACACCGCCGCATACTACAATATCCCCTTCGCCAAGCATAATCTCATGAGTCCCCATCTGGATACCCTTAAGCCCGGCATTGCAATACTGGTTTACAGTACATGCAGCCGCATTCTCCGGAATGCCGCTTATAAGAGAAGCGAAACGCGCAATGTTCAGGCCCTGTTCACCAATCTGGCTTAAACATCCGATAATTACATTTTCTATCTCTTTTTCATCAAATTTGGATGATTTAGCATGAACCCGTTCCATAAGCCCTCGAAGAATATCAGCCATAAGATCCTGGGCAGATGCCTGACATAACTGGCCGTTTTTTTTCATCCCGTTCCATGCTGATTTGCCTATTGGTGAACGTATAGCATCAACTACTACCACTTCCTGTAACTTTTTCATCTTTTTCTCCTTAAAATAATTATAGATAATGGTACATTGTTTAATTGTGCTAACCCAAATATTTTGACTTATTTTATATCTAAAGGCTTATCCGGCGATACCCCGTATTTTTTCTCACGTGCCCTGCCCCACGGACATCCTCCAGAGGTAAGCTTTAACTCTATATTCTGAAGAAATTTTGAAAATGGATTGCCATTTCTTGCGCTCCTGCAAATCGGACATCCATACTCACAATAATCCGGATCATTTAAATTAAAAAATGGCATTTTCCATCCATTCCACCCATATTTTTTCTCTGACATTGCTAATCCCCCCCTTATTAAGTATTATTTAACGCCTTTATAAAAAGTTTAACCTGTAACAATCTATGAATTTATTTTTACAAGACCATTAAGAGACTTACAAATAAGAGACTTACAAATAAAAGATTTACAAATAAAAGATTTACAAATAAGAGATTTACAAATAAGAGATTTACAAATAAGAGATTTACAAAGCTTTACCAACAATAACTATATACTGATTCAAGAATTATATAATCTATTTATCGCCTTCATCTCCATTACTGTAAAAAGGCATGATTATTTTAAACAAAGTTCCTTTTTCTTTATTCTCATTTATGGACAGGGAACAGCCAGGATGATCCTCAATAATTTTTTTGGATATACTCAATCCAAGACCAGTGCCTGTTTTTTTTGTTGTAAAAAAAGGAGAAAATATCTTTTTCCTGTTTTCTTCAGGGATTCCGCATCCATCATCAGAAATATTTATATTTATTTTATCATCCAGGATGTTTGACTGGATACTTAAATTTCCATCATGCTCCATTGCATCAATTGAATTTTTAACAAGATTAATCAATACCTGTTTTAATTTATCCCTGTCACCGAGTACAATGGCCATTTCATTAGATAAATCAATCTCAAGAATAATATTTTTCTTTTTACAGTCATCTTTAATAATGTAGGCAACCTCTTGTAAAAGTTCATTCATGTCAAACGGATAATAATCTATATTTTTATGCGTGTATAATTCACGCATTCCCAAAAGAAGTTTTTCAAGCCGGTTAACCTCCTGGGCAATAATATTAAGTTTCCTTAATCCTTTATCATTAGTACATGTCCTGATTAATTGAGTGGCAAACCCGCCTATCATCATTAATGGATTTTTTATTTCATGGATTATTTCCGCAACCACCTGTCCCAGGGTAGCAAGCCTCTCTGATTTCAAAACCTGTTCTTTAAGTGCTGTAATATCACTTAAATCCCTTACAATCCCTCTAAAAAAAACCTTGTTATTAATCCTTGAAACAGAAAAAGAAAACGAGGCATTAAATGTCTCACCATTTTTTCTTGTAGCTATCAGCTCTGTTTCATGTCCCAGAATTTTTGATATGCCTGTATTTATATAATTCTCCACAGCACGTTTATGGTTTCTGCTGCATTTTTTAGTCAGGATAGTGTTAAAATCCCTGCCCAGAATATCCTCTCTTTTATAACCAAAAATATGTTCGGCAGCACTATTGTAAAGTAAAACAGTATGGTTGGAATCAATGGTAATTATTGCCTCATTAATATTTTCAAGAATTCCTTTAAGGATTGTTAATTCATTTATCTTTTTATCATTAGAATCAAACATTATCATAAGGGGGTCGCCATGATAGATCTCAATAAATAATTTTTTAAAAAAATTATAATGAATTTTTTTTTAAAATTCATCATAATTCACAAAATAAACATATTATAATTCAAGTCCTGTTTGTTTTTTAATTTTATTTTTTTTAAGTTGTAAGATGAGTTTTATAAATTTATAATTCTTTAAATATTTTTTTTCATCAGCTTGACTTTTATAAAGTCGGCTTTTTTTAACTTCTTTGCTGTTAAGGAGACTCAGATGCTCATTGAGCGAATTTATACGACTGCGGGTCAGGATCCATTTGCAAAAATAAATTTTATTTCCCGTACATCAAAAATTGTCAACCCTGATGGAACCGTGGTCTTTGAACTTGATAATGTAATTGTTCCGGAAAACTGGTCACAGGTAGCTACTGATATAATGGCTCAAAAATATTTCAGGAGAGCCGGTATACCTGCTGTTTTATCTAAAGTACCAGAGGAAAATATACCTCAATGGCTCCAGCGTTCCTGTCCTGACAAAGAGGCATTAAAAAAACTTAAAAAAGATAAGCGTTATGGATGCGAAATTGATGTTCGCCAGGTCCTGGGCAGGATAGTAGGTTGCTGGACTTATTGGGGATGGAAATATAATTTTTTTAATACTGAAAATGATGCAAGGGCATTTTTTGATGAACTCTGCTTTATGCTGGCCAAACAAATGGCAGCGCCTAATTCTCCTCAATGGTTTAATACCGGCCTTTACTGGGCATATGGTATTGAAGGCCCCTCACAGGGGCATTATTATGTTGATCCTGACTCAGGCAAACTTACACGGGCAATAAACTCATATGAACACCCACAGCCGCACGCATGCTTTATCCAGTCCATAAAAGATGATCTGGTAAATGAAGGCGGTATTATGGACTTGTGGGTGCGTGAAGCCAGAATATTTAAATACGGTAGTGGTACAGGCAGCAATTTTTCATGCTTAAGGGGTGAAGGTGAACCCCTTTCCGGCGGCGGAAAAAGTTCAGGGTTGATGAGTTTTTTAAAAATTGGGGACAAGGCTGCAGGAGCTATTAAATCAGGAGGGACCACCAGACGGGCGGCAAAAATGATAATTCTTGATATAGACCACCCGGATATTGAGGAATTTATCTTCTGGAAGCTTGCAGAAGAACAAAAAGTAGCGGCGTTAGTAGCCGGTTCTAAAATCTGTGAACAAGATTTAAACAATATCATGAAGGCATGTCATGAATGGGGGATAAAAGAGGAAAGGTTTGACACTGCAAAAAACCGTGAGTTGATAAAAACAATTAACACGGCACGCTCTCATTATGTGCCCGAGGGATTTATACAGCGTGTAATCCATCTTGCTGACCAGGGTTTTAAATCCTTAAGTTTTGAAAAAATGGATACTTCCTGGGAATCCCAGGCATATATTACGGTCAGCGGACAAAATGCAAATAATACCGTAAGGGTTACCGAACAATTTTTAAAGGCAGTAGAAAAAGACGGCCAATGGGATCTTGTCTTACGTACTGGCAACAAGACGCACAAGACATTAAATGCCCGCGAACTCTGGAAAAAAATTGCCTTTGCCGCATGGTCAAGCGCTGATCCTGGCCTGCAGTTTGATTCTACAATAAATGAATGGAACACGTGCCCGAAAAGCGGCCGAATCAATGCATCC
>DAOWOC010000356.1 GCA_030642225.1 Deltaproteobacteria bacterium | reverse complement strand
GTCCCGATAATGGAACAGTCTGACCTTGCGATTGCAGCGACACAATCATTCGGGCACCCTGAAATCTTAAATTTGAATTTATATGGCCACGCAGGGCGATGAAGTTCGTCCTGAAACTCATGTGTCAAATCATTACATATATCCTGAGTATCTATACATGCCCACTCGCAGCGTGATTTCCCAACGCAGCAGGCAGGAGTCCTGAGAGCTGAACCGGAACCGCCAAGGTCCCAGCCTTTTTTTGTTAAATCGGCAAAAGTGGGCTCTAACTCGTCTGTTGTTGTCCCAAGAAAAATTATATCACCGGTTGAACCATGAAGATTCATTAAACCTGAACCATGCTCTTCCCATATATCACACAGCTCTCTCAAAGCTTTGGATGTATAAAACTTTGATGATGGCTGATTAATACGCATTGTATGAAAGTGCGCAACTCCTGGAAATAAATCAGGCCTGTCGGAATAACGACCGATTACACCACCGCCATAACCAAATACACCAACTATACCACCATGTTTCCAGTGACCTATTTTTTGCTCATACGATAATTCCATCTGCGCCAGCCAATCTCTTACCGTGTTACTCTTTACAGCAAGCCGTTTAGCATCAGTAACAAAACTTGGCCATGGTCCCTTTTCCAACTCATCAAGTAACGGAGTCTTTGGAAGATCTGCCATTAGTTTCCTCCTAAAAAATTAATACAATATAAAAAAATTCACAAATTCACACAAAAAAATAGCCAAAAAAAAACATTATGGACTATTTTTAAAAGCTATACACAACCTGTCGGTTTAGGTAATCCGGCCATTTTACATGCGCCTTTACCTGGGCCTGACGGAAAGAGCTCATATATCTGTTTAAGCTTAAGGCCGGTACTTTTTGTCAGGACTCTGATCATCGGGGCAATACCATTTTTCTTATAATATTCCTGCAAAATCTTAATAACATCCCAATGTTTTTCTGTTAATTCCGATATCCCCTCGCTCTCCTTCACGTAGTCAACCCAATCCGGAGTCCAATCTTCAAACCTGGCAAGAAAATCATCTTCATCAATTTCAAAATTAGTTCCCTTAAATTCCACATTCGCCATAATACACCTCCCTTTATAATCCATTAATAATCCATGCTATTTATTTCACATAGAGTTTTTAAACATAAATCCAATATATGTCAAGAATTTTTAATAAACTTCTACTTCTCTATATAATAAAATATATAATAAAAAATATAAATTTATCAGATAGTGCATAAATTTACAATGTTATAGATTCAGTCTCTTATCTTGTCAATCATTTTACTCAATGAAGTTAATTTTTTTATATTCCTGTTTTTAAAATATCCACAAACTAAAATTATTTTTAAAAAACAACATAAATGGTTCATCTTACATAAAGGAATACCCTCCGCTGCCGGGGACCGTCAAATTCACAAAAAAACACGCCCTGCCATGTCCCCAGACTCAATTTCCCTTCTTCTATTAGAACTGTCTCAGACGGGCCTATAATTGAAGACTTAATATGCGCCGCAGAATTCGCTTCGCGATGTTTATACCCACCTGATTTGGGGACAATTTTATCAAGCATCACTATAATATCTTCCTGAACATCAGGGTCAGCAGATTCATTAATGGTCATAGCTGCCGTTGTATGCGGACAATAAATTACCGCAAGGCCTTCTCTAACGCCCATTTTATCTATCCCCTGATTTATAGCAGATGTTATGTC
>DAOWOC010000042.1 GCA_030642225.1 Deltaproteobacteria bacterium | reverse complement strand
TTTCAAAAAAAATAACAAAAGGATCTCATAGAAGTGATATTTACCAATCTTAATGAACTTAAAGACCGAATTATAGAAACAACAAACAGAAAAATTTATGGACTGCCTGAAATAACAGAAGAAACTGATAATTATTTTAATATTACCGACGTTATGGTCTGGCGTTTTATGGGTAATGATTATTTTATTTTAAATAACGCAAAAGAAGGCAGATTTGGCATTGATGAACAACCCAAATTCTGGGTCAAGTATGCAATAGATTTAACTTCCGGACAAAAAAAAGTAATTAAATTCGTATTTCATGAAGACCTTAGTTTTAAGCTGGGTGGACTCAGTATTAAAGGTTTCAGGAGTCCTGAAAAAGAAAGCAGGGTTCTTGATATTGTCAGGGGTAACCAGGGTTTTATGCAGGGCATAACCCAAAAGGACAGGCATGGTAATTTTATCCGGATAATTGATTTTATCAGTGGAATTCCACTTTTTAAATATATCCATCACTTTACCCAGCCTCATGAAGAATATTTTCATGAAACCCTGCCTGATATTTTAACAAAAATAATCGGGTGCATTGAGGGCATTGCTTTTCTTGCAAAGAATGGGCAACATCACGGTGATATACGAAATGATCATATATATATTGAAAATAAAACAGGTGTATATAAATGGATAGATTTTGATCTTTTCATCAATTATGATGATTTTGATCTATGGAGTATGGGTAATATTATTATCTATGCTGTTGCAAAAGGCATACGAACTTTCAGGGATGTTAAACAAAATCCCGGGAAATACCCGCATTGCAATTCTTGTCTTGCAAATGAAGATGGGGTCTTGTTTTACCCCTATCGCATTGCAAATCTTGCTAAAATATACCCCTATATACCAAAGGATATGAATGATATATTGATGAGATTTTCAATCGGTACTGAAGATTATTTTGAAAATTTCCAGGAACAGATTGATGCGCTGCACAATGCATTATCCACGATTAAGTGAAAAGGTTTATGGCAAGGCCTGTTGTTTAACAAGCATGCTGATATCGTCTTTGAGTTGAGAAGGCAAAACACGCAAAACCCATGTATCCCCATCCAAATACTGAGGGTCGAACGCCTTATTGTTAACCTCCATAATTCTTCCTGTTATTGGTGAAAAGACATTATGCACCTCACCATTATCAGTTGTAATTGTAACAGCCACATATCCCTGTTCTAAAAGGTCATTTACTGTGGGTATAAATACCTTTTCCATCTTGCCGACTGTCTGCAGAAAAGATTTGGCAACACCCACGAGAACAGTGCCGTCTTTTTGATAAATAGCCCATGAATGTTCCGACAGGGAAAAACGTTCACCAGGCATAATAAGTATATTATCATCAGGATGATTCTTTGATGATAATTCATTATTCAAAACCGGAATCATACAGGCTTCAAATGAATCACGACGCAAAGCACGACAAACCGGGCCTAAAATTTCCTGTCTTGTAAAAGGTTTGGAGATATAATCCGTTGCCCCAAGCCTTAATGCCTGGATAGCTGTACGGATAGTGGGATAACCGGTAATCATGATTGAAGGGATGTTGATCCCCATTTTTTGAAGTTCTTTTAAAAGATCAATACCATTCATCTCCGGCATCATTAAATCCGTAATCAGGAGATCATAAGATTTTTGTTTAAGTTTTTCTATGGCCTCTCCTGCTGTCATTGCAGAATCAATTTGAAATCCACGTTTCAAAAGGATCCTGTTTAGACTCAGGTGTATAACCTCTTCATCATCAATAATTAAAATCTTTTTTTTCTCAGACAATGTCTTCTCCTTTTTTAATATTTGGGACAGGAAGTTTAATAAAAAAGACAGTCCCTTCATTAACCTTACTCTCTACAGACAACTGTCCATTATGCTGATCTATAATAGTCTGCACCGCAGGAAGACCAAGACCGTTTCCCTGACGACCTTTTGTAGTAAAAAACGGCTCAAATATTTTTTTTAAATTCTCTTCAGATATACCGCAACCATAATCTCTGATACTAAATTCAATATTATTCTCCCTTAATAAATATTTTCCTGCAATCTCAATTATACCTGAATAATCCATTGCATGAGCAGCGTTGATAACCAGATTCAATATAACTTGCTGAATTTGGTTGGGATCTATCATTATGTCCGGTAGTGAATCTTTAATATCAATCTTAAATTTAATATTATGAAATGTAGCCTGATTTACAATCAGGCTTATAGCCTTTTCAATCACCTGGTCAGGAGAAACAGCAATACGATTGGGTTTCTGAAGTCTTGCAAAATCAAGAAGATCTCTTACAATCTGCCGGCAACGCATACATTCATCATAAATCAATTTATAATCCCCGGTATTAGGATCATTAACATCAGCAGATTCCATAAGATCCTGTGAAAATGTAAGTATGCCTGTTAAGGGATTATTCAACTCATGGGCCACACCAGCGGCAAGTTTACCCATGGCAGCAAACCTTTCTGTATTAACCATCTGATGCTGCAAATGTATCTGCTCTGTGATATCTCTTGCAATCACGCATAAACCCACCATATCCCCTTTAAAATCATAAAGTGGAAAACGCGTACTGTTTAAAAAAAATTCCTCCCCATCAATCTCAAACTCCTCATTAAAAGAACATGCTTTTGGATTTTTGATAACTTCATCATCGTGAACACTTATTAACTTTGCAGCATTGGGAGGCAAAATATCTATTGGCCTCTTGCCTGTAAAATCATCCGGTTTAAGTTTAAAAAAATGTGCAGTTTGAGGATTAACCAGTAAATATTCACCTTTTAAGTTTTTAATAGATATTAAATCACGTGCAGTATTAATAAACATCCTGAACATCTCTTCTGATTCCTGCATCTCTCTCGTCAGGGTAACGAGATCAGTTATCGGATGTGATGTTTCTACCACCCTGATAACCTTTCCTTGTTCATCTAAAACAGGGCTGATAGTAATCTCAAAAAATTTTTCTTTATTATCCCTTCCTTTTCTTGATTGTATTAAAACAGTGGATCGTTTAGTTTTAATAGTATTATCAAAAGGGCAAATATGTTCCCCATACCCTTCAAACGTCTTTTTGCAAAAAACATCATAACATGACATCCCGCGAGCCTCCTCAAGGGTTATACCTGTCAACCTGCAAAAAGGCTCATTTACAAGCTCAATTTTCTTATTAATATCAAGTACAAGCACAATGTCAGGCACGCTATTTAAAATTTCCTGAAGCTGACGACGATCTTTTTTAAGCTGTTGTTCAAGTTTTATTTTCTCCTTAAACTCTTTTCTGAGTTTCTGTTCTGCCACGTCAATATCCCAAAAAACCCTGGCCATTGTATGATCAAGAAGCCTTACACCTGGTGGAATAATCTTGTAAATTTCAGACAGCACTTCATCATTACCGGTAAGCTCTACAATCAACTGCAAATTGGTAATGGAATGGATACCTTCCATGCCGGACATGATTTCAAAACCCAATTTTTTGGCATAAACAACCCCAGGGGCGTCATCATTTGAATCAATAACCGCCTTTATCACCGGATTTAAGGTTTTGAGACGTCCGCCAACGATCATTTTAAGGATATTTCTGCATCCTTTGCCACCGCCAATGATTACAGTATTCAATCAGGCCTCCTATTATTTGAAAACTATTTTTTAAAATATAATCATATAATTATATTTACAATTATTTAAAATAATATAATAAACAAAAATGATATAAATATTTTTTAAACACATTTTTTGAAATTGTTAAAAAAAATTCAATAAAATGGATATTAACCATAATATATAACAGGTACGTTGATGTCTAAAAAAAGAACAAGGGTTGTCATTGAGTGTGTTAAGCCTGAAATTGACGGTGGAATTTTTCCGATCAAACGAGTGACAGGTGAAAAGGTATGTGTCACAGCCAATATTTTTACTGATGGGCAGGATATTGTTTCGGCCTGTCTGTGCCATCGCAAGGAAAACGAGGATATATGGCAGAAAATCCCCATGAAACCTCTTGGCAATGATATATGGCAAGGGGTTTTTTCAGTTAATGCAATAGGGAAATATGAATACACGATTCAGGGATGGATTGATTATTTTCAGACATGGCAAAAAAATCTTCAAAAAAAATATGAGGCAGGCCAGGATATTCAGGAAGAATTAATGGAAGGTGTCCAATTTTTTAAAAAAATCCTTAAAAAACTTTATGGTGCTAAAGCTGAAAAATTAAGAACATGGCTCAAAATACTTGAAAAACCAGATAATATTAAAGAGGCTGTCCAGCTTTGTTTAAGTGAGGTATTCAGTACATTTTTGGCCACCTGTCCTGAAAAAAAGTTGGTCACTACATACCATAAACGCCTTTTTGTTACTGTTGAAAGACAAAAGGCCATTTTTAGCACATGGTACGAATTCTTTCCAAGATCCACATCTAAAAAATCAAATATGCATGGCACATTTAAGGACTGCGAACAACTTTTGCCTGAGATTGCGAGGATGGGTTTTGATGTTTTATACCTTCCGCCTATCCATCCCATAGGGACAACAAACAAAAAAGGAAAAAACAACTCAACCACCTCCGATTATTTAGACCCTGGAAGTCCATGGGCAATTGGCTCGGCATCAGAAGACCATAAAACTATTCATCCCAATTTGGGGACATTGCAGGATTTTGAAAAATTTATCGAAAAAGCCGCTGGATACGGCCTTGAAATAGCCATGGATTTAGCATTCCAGTGTTCCATGGATCATCCATATTTAAAAAAATACCCTTCCTGGTTTAAATGGCGCTCAGACAAAACCATCCAATATGCTGAAAATCCGCCTAAAAAATATCAGGATATTGTGCCTATTAATTTTGAAACAGGTGACTGGCGAACATTATGGGAGGAGTTGAAAAGCATTGTGCTTTTCTGGATCAAAAGAGGCATTTATCTTTTCAGGATGGATAATCCCCATACCAAACCCTTTTCTTTTTGGGAGTGGCTAATTTGGGAAATTAAAAAAGATTATCCTGATGTGCTTTTTCTTTCAGAATCTTTTACAAGACCTTCTGTAATGTACAGACTGGCTAAAATCGGATTTTCTCAATCTTATACATATTTTACATGGCGTCATACAAAAAAGGAATTCATTGAATATATGACCGAACTTGTTAAAGGAGACGTACGGGAATATTATCGTCCAAATTTTTGGCCCAACACACCGGATATTTTAACACAATATCTTCAATCAGGAGGCAGGCCAGCCTTTATTATTCGTTTAGTTCTGGCAGCAACACTCTCATCAAATTACGGGATATACGGTCCTGCCTTTGAACTTTGTATCTCAGAAGCTATCCATGGGAAAGAGGAGTATCTTGACTCTGAAAAGTATGAAATTAAAAATTGGGATTGGGATCAGCCAGGGAACCTTAAAGATTTTATCTCAAGGGTTAATCAAATACGGCATGAAAATCCCTCTCTTCAAACCACCTGGAATCTTAAGTTTTATGATGTGGACAATGAGAATCTTCTCGTTTATGAAAAGGCCACTGATGATCTTTTAAACATCCTGATAATTATTGTCAATCTGGACCCTTTTCACAGTCATACGGGAATAGTTCAAATCCCTATTAATAATCTTGGTATTATACCTGACCAACCCTATTTGCTACATGATCTTTTGGGTGATGAAAAATACATTTGGCAAGGAGAATGTAATGAGATCACCATCCATCCGAATGTATTGCCTGCACATATATTTCGTATTTATAGACATTTGAAGCGCGAAACAGATTTTGACTACTTTATATAAAAAACAAAGTGGAGAATACTTATGCTTCCTGAAAAAACTTTTATAGACGATGATCCCTTGTGGTTTAAAGATGCTATTATTTATGAAATTCATATCAAGGCATTTTATGACAGTAATGGTGACGGGATAGGAGATTTTGGCGGACTCCTGCAAAAGCTTGATTATTTACAGCAACTTGGTATCAACACAATATGGCTTTTGCCATTTTATCCTTCTCCACTTAAAGATGATGGATATGATATCGCAGATTATTGTGATGTCCATCCAGACTATGGAACCCTTCGCGATTTTCAAAAATTTTTAAAAGGCGCACACGAAAGAGGAATCCGTGTAATTACCGAACTTGTACTTAATCATACATCGGATCAGCACCCATGGTTTAAAAGGGCCAGACACGAAAAACCGGGTTCAATATGGAGAAATTTTTATATCTGGAATAAGACCCCTGAAAAATACAAAGATGCCCGTATTATCTTTAAAGATTTTGAGACTTCAAACTGGGCATGGGATCCAATATCCAGGGAATATTTCTGGCACCGTTTTTATTCCCATCAGCCGGATTTAAATTTTCAAAATCCCCAGGTACATAAAGAATTATTTAAAATAATTGATTTTTGGTTGCGGATGGGGGTTGATGGACTGAGATTGGATGCTGTGCCTTATCTTTATGAAAAAGATGGAACCAGTTGTGAAAATCTGCCTGAAACACACGCCTTTCTCAAAAAATTGCGGAGTCATGTGGATAAAAAATTTAAAAACCGCATGCTTCTCGCCGAGGCAAATCAATGGCCAGAGGATGCCGCAGCCTATTTTGGAGATGCAGACGAATGCCACATGGCCTTCCACTTTCCTATTATGCCCAGAATTTTTATGGCTCTTTGGATGGAAGACCGGTTTCCTATTATTGATATCCTTGAACAAACACCTGTTATTCCTGATAATGCACAATGGGCATTATTTTTAAGAAATCATGACGAGTTGACACTTGAGATGGTTACTGATGAAGAAAGGGATTACATGTACAGAATTTATGCCAAAGATACCAAGGCAAGAATCAACCTTGGTATACGTCGTCGCCTGTCACCTCTTTTGGGCAATAACCGAAGACGTATTGAATTCGTGAACATCCTTCTTTTTTCTCTTCCAGGGACACCCATTATCTATTATGGCGACGAAATAGGGATGGGTGATAATTATTATCTTGGTGATCGTGATGGTGTCCGTACACCCATGCAGTGGAGTTCTGACCGTAATGCGGGCTTTCCTGTTACCAATCCTCAAAAACTCTATCTGCCGCTAATTACAGATCCTGAATACCATTATATTACTTTAAATGTTGAAAATCAGGAGAGGAATCTTTCCTCACTTTTATGGTGGACAAAACGTGTAATTTCAATGCGTAAAAGATACAAGGCATTTGGCAGGGGTGATATTGAATTCCTGACAACAAATAATTCAAAAATCATAGCCTTTGTCCGGCGATATC
>DAOWOC010000179.1 GCA_030642225.1 Deltaproteobacteria bacterium | reverse complement strand
CCTTGAAATACCGCATCTTTTTATCAAGCCCCTGTATAAACTCACCATAAAGAAGCCTTGTATGAGGATGATTCTTTTTCATGATGGATTTCAGGTCAGGCATGAAACGAAATGACCCAAGGCTGATCCATGCAATTGAATCAGGGGATTTAATCTCTTTAAAGATCATGTCAATGGTTCTTGCATAATCATCCTTCCACCCTTTATGAGGGACAATAGGATCAAAATGGAATGAAAGCCTGTAACCAGCATCCTCACACTGCCTTGCGGCGATTAAACGTTTTTTAATACCAGGCGCTGCACCCTCTTCATGTGCAGCAATATAACTTGAGTTAAGGGACCAGGATACGATTGTATTACCCATAGGATCCATCCTGAGCAGACGTTCTATGTTGGTTGTCTTTGTTTTCAGCTCTAAGATAGCCCGTTTTTGTCCCGCAAAAAAAGGGACGAGGATATCTGATAATTTTGTAAACGGGTCAAGGAGCAGGCTGTCTGTAAATTCCCCTGTCCCTACCCTGTAAAACCTGTTTTTATCCTGTTCAAGGGTTTTATAAAACTCTTTAAGCATATCATCAACATTGGCAAAAACCCGCAGACCCGGATGGTTAAAATAGGCCTGAAGAATACAATATGTGCATCCTATTGGGCATCCTGTGCCAAAATTCATGATATGATAACCGCAGCAGATATATTCCCTTGTGCCGGGGCAAGGTTTAAATAATCTCCCCTTGTAATTCATTATAACAAGGTCATTATTATAAATTTTAACAGACAGATTCCCTGAATTGATATATGCCGCCCCACCCTTTACGCTGCTGACCTTTGAAACAGGGATGGCCTTAAGTGATGAAAGAAGATTACGAGCCATAACCGAATCAATAACATCTTCTTCAACTATTATTCTTTTAATGGCAGGCAGCATGTTCACAGCTCCAGGATAGAGGCCATAGCCGTGTCTGATGCAAGCCTTTTGATATCTGCTGCAAGTTTTTTTAACTCATCTGTACTTGTTACAGAGGCGGTCAGCCTGAATTTTTTACCTTCAAAACCCGATGGAGGGGTGAGTGTGATATTTGATGGAAGTCTGGCTTGCATTAAATATTGTTTATATTTTTCCCGGGTCTTTGTTAGCATTGGAAAACATTTTTTTCTTAGTGATTCCATAATCCTGTCCCCGCGCTGAACGGGATTCTGCATATTCAGTATCTCCGTTGTGTTTTCATTCAAAAGAATTTCATGGGCTGGGCGTCCGGTTAAACCGGAAATATTTTCAATATAATCAAGCAAAATTCTTTGTTTACTAAAACTCAAATGAATATTTGCAAATATCTCAAGGATAAGCTCTATACTTTTCACATCCCATGTTAAAAAACGGCGCAGAATAATCCATGGAATCGACATGCCTGCAAATTTCCCAAGTATTTCAGGATTTAATCCTGAAACAATATCACACTCATAAAAAATATTCCTGTTTCTATGGATGCTGAAAATTTGCAGTAGATTGGCTGCTTTTTTTTCAGAAAAATATTTTTTCAGCATTGAGATATAAAGCGCCTCTTCAACCGCTTTAAGACCACGGCCACACAGATTTGAATGAATAGCCATAAGGATGGCTTTTTCATAAGGCTCATTATCTATGATTATCACTCCTGTCTCATTAATGCCGAGAATCATAGCTGCCTTGAGCCTTAAAACACCTGTAACAGGCAAAAAACCGGCATCTGTACGTAACACAACAGGCGGTTCAACTATGCCTTCAGAACGGATAGAGTCTATTAATGCCTCAGATGGTTCCAATAAAGTTAAAGCAGGGCCTGTGCAAATATCAACATCGGATAATTTTATAATGCCATAACTTTTCATCTCTAATCCAGGGCATGACCGGTGATTAGTTCCAATGCCTTTAAGTATTTCAATCTTGTTTTTGCTATTATTTCATCAGGTAAAAAAGGAGCAGGCGGACGTTTATCCCATCCTTTTTCTTCGAGCCAGTCCCTTACAAACTGCTTATCAAAGGATGGCTGGGCACTGCCCGGCTTATAAGAATCAGCAGGCCAAAAACGCGTGGAGTCAGGGGTTAATAATTCATCTATAAGAATAATCCTGTCTTGACAGATGCCGAATTCCATCTTTGTATCAGCCAGGATTATACCTCTTTTACTTGCTATTGTTGCTCCCCTTGTATAAATATCAAGACTCATCCTTTTTACTTCTTCAAAGCAGTCCTGCCCCAAAAGTTTTATGGCTTCATCATAGGAGATATTTTCGTCATGCTCTCCAATGTCCGCCTTGGTGGAAGGAGTAAAAATCGGCGCTATAAATTTGTCAGATTCAATAAGCCCTGAAGGGAGTTTGATCCCGCAAATAGCACCTGTTTTTTTATAATCCTTCAGGCCTGAACCTGAAATATATCCCCTGACAATGCATTCCACGGGCAATGGTTTTGCCTTTTTTACGAGCATTGACCTGCCTGAAAGCTCATCACTATATTTTCGGCAGGGTTCAGGCATCTCATTGATATCACTGGTTATTAAATGATTTTCAACAATATCTGACATCTCTTTAAACCAAAAAAGCGAAATAGCTGTCAAAACCTTCCCTTTATCAGGGATAGGATCCGGCATTACCACATCAAATGCAGAAAGCCTGTCGGTTGCGACAATCAGAAGACTGTCCTGAAGGTCATAAATATCTCTGACCTTACCACGTGAAATAAGGGCAAGGTCTTTAAAATCGGTTTCAAATACCGGCGGCATAGATATCTCCTTTAACAAATCCCAAAAGTTAAACGCAAATTACAAATAACAAATAAACAAACTTCAAACAAAAAACAAAAAACTATTTTTAAATTACAAATCTATTAATAATTATTTCAATTAAATCACCTGTAATCACGATAATTAATCTTATATTTACCTGCTTTATATGAAAATTTTCTTATAGTCGTGCCCAACATTTGCGCTGCCATTGATATATTGCCCCTGTTATTTTTCAGGGCATCAATGATCATTTCCCGCTCAAGATTTTCTATTGCCTCTTCAAGGGTTCTAACAGGCAATGTATCGGATTCAATCCCTGTCTGCAGGGTAGGTGGGAGATGATAACTGTGAATAACCCCTTCTTCACACAAAATAACAGCGCGTTCTATACAATTTTCCAGTTCTCTTACATTCCCGGGCCAGTGATAGCTTATAAGCATATCAATGGCCGGTGTGGAAAAACGTTTTATATTTTTATCATTTTCCACTGTATATTTTGCAAGAAAAAACTCTGCCAAAAGAAGAATATGTGTTTTACGCTCTTTTAGCGGAGGCAAATAAATGGGAAAAACATTGAGCCGGTAATAAAGATCTGCTCTAAAGACCTCTTTTTCAACAGCATCCTCAAGATTTTTATTTGTGGCGGCTATTATGCGAACATCAGTTTGAATGGTCTTTTGCCCCCCGACACGTTCAAACTCCTTTTCCTGCAAAACACGAAGAAGCTTTACCTGAACATCAATATTAATGGAACCTATCTCATCAAGAAAAATGCTGCCCTTGTGCGCAAGTTCAAACTTACCTGTTTTCTGTGTTATCGCCCCTGTAAAAGAGCCTTTTTCATGGCCGAACAATTCACTTTCAATAAGATTTATAGGAAGCGCAGCGCAGTTTACCTTTACAAAATGTTGTTTTTCTCTCCTGCTGTTATAATGTATTGAATTGACAACAAGTTCCTTGCCTGTACCGCTTTCACCTTGGCTCACTACTCTAGCATTACTGCGTGTAACAATGGTAATCATATGAAAGCCATCGCTCATCCTGCTACTGCTTCTTGTCATCTTTCTTACTACAT
>DAOWOC010000315.1 GCA_030642225.1 Deltaproteobacteria bacterium | reverse complement strand
TCGAAGCTCGTGAAAATATACCTGATATTAATTGTGGATTATGTAAGAATTTTTCAGAAAATGCCTATGCCTCTGATGGAAGGGGATTTTGTAAGATATTAAAGGTTGGTTCTGATATTGATGCTGAATCACCTGTTTATGTTATGGAAGGTGAAGCATCATTTATGACTATTTTTAATAAAGATGCCTCAAAATGCAAATATCATATAAAGATGGATTTAGTGGACACAGATGGAACAGAGTGTGCTGACCCGAGTTATCGCCGTGCCCAGCGCCAGATGGAAAAATTATTAAAATAAAAAGGAGAAAAATATGCCAACATGCAAAGAATGTAAACAGTTTTTTCCAATGGAAGAAAATCCAGCACAGGGCGATTGTGTACAAAGAGTGGTTGACCCGAGGCAGGCATATTACAAGGCAAAACCTGTAATGGGTGATATGGATGCCTCAAGTTGTTCTTCATTTCAAAAAAAATAACAGTTAAAATTTAAAAATTAAGGTTCAATGACCAGCAAAATATCCGAATATTTTTATTGCTGGTCTTGAAATGTTTTTTTTAAATAGTTTGTCTTCGTAATTTATAATTCATAATTTAAAAATTGATTCTTTTTTTCTTATTAGTTTGAATCATAATTTTTTTGTCTTTTAAAATTAATCTGATATTTATTTTTAGTATTTAAAGTTATGTGTTTTAGATTTCTATTTATCTTTTTTTGAATATATTTACCATACTTGTGATTATAAATAAGGTAATTTTTAAGGAGGAGTATCATGGTTGAGACAGCAAAAGATAAAAATACCAAAGAGCTTGAGCAGAATCAGGAATGGTGGTGGGTTGCGGATTGGTTATCCATCCATGCGTAATGATCCTGTCCTTGTTGCCAATGCCATGCACTGGCACGGCCATCCGCTTGAGGAGGCAAGGTGCTGGGTGCATCAGGCATGTATGTCACCATGTCCAACGACCAAACATGGTTCTCAATCCATGCGAATGGCCCACGCTACCGCTAATACGGCAAAGATGGTAGAATATGCCTTGAGTAATGGATACGATAACGTAATCAACATGCAGATGGGACCCAAAAGTGGAGATCCGCGCAAATTCACTGACTTTGAACAGTTTTTTGAGGCATGGGTCAAACAGATGGAATGGATTATGAACATATTGACAAGGACCGTCAATATGGGACGGGTGCTCGATCCAAAAAATAATGGCAGGCCTTTTTTGTCCGGTATTTATGAGCGGGCGGTTGAATCCGGTCTTGATGCCGTAAGCCCTGAAGGTGAGCGCGGTAATGCGTGGGTTACGTTTTTTACCTGGGTTGAGAATATTGACAGCCTTGCTGCGGTAAAGAAATTTGTCTTTGATGACAAGAAATACACAATGGACCAGCTCATGGATGCCATTGAAGCCAACTGGGAAGGTTGTGAAGATATGCGGCTTGATTTTGTCAGGAATGCCCCAAAGTGGGGAAATGATGATGATTATGTTGATGATATCATGCTCAGGTGTCTTCGTGAAGTGGCACGCCATTCCAAGGTTATTAAATGTCCTTCAAACAATAACTGGCCTGCATTGCCTGAGAATGTAAGCGGTAATATACATTATGCGAACATGGTTGGTGCCCTTCCAAACGGCAGGCGTCTTGGCGATGCACTGTATGACGGCGGGATTTCTCCAGGGCCTGGTCTTGATAAAAAAGGTCCTACTGCCGTGTTAAAGTCCTGCGGCAAGATTGATCATGTTGGTGATGGCCGCGCCTTTTTATTGAATCAGCGTTTATCACCAACACAGCTTTCAGGTGAAAAGGGATACCAGCTATGGAAGGCCTATATGAAGACATGGGCTGAGCTTGGACTTGATCACGTGCAATTCAATATGGTTGATGATGCGACATTGCTGGCAGCTCAGAAGGATCCTGAAAAGTATCAGGAGGTAATAGTCAGGGTTGCCGGTTATAGTGCTCATTTTGTTGATATAAGCCGCAAGACTCAGGATAATATTATTCAAAGAACCGTTCAGGGGATATGATTGGTCATGGCGGTGATTTTTGTCATCGCCTGTTTTTAATATAACTTTATAATAAGAGGTATTAAATTATGAAATGTAGTGAATGTGGTCATGAAGCTCCGGTAAGTGAATTTCGTTATTTATATAATGCGAGGATAGATGCATCTGTAAGTATGAGGCAGTGTCC
>DAOWOC010000280.1 GCA_030642225.1 Deltaproteobacteria bacterium | reverse complement strand
GCCATTGAGCTCACAGTAAATTCCCCTTGTATAGTTGATATATCATAACATTCAATGCGATGGGGGAATGATTTTAATGATAATATATGCTGAAGTTTTTTCAGGATTTCTTCCTTGTTTTCATTATACAAGCCAAGTCTTTTTTCATACTGCTTCTGCGCATTTTTTATGGCAAGCAGGAGGAGCCTTTTTTTTTCACCCCTTTTGGGGTTCATTATACTGACTTTCCTACCCCTTATCTCTTTTAACCACCATAAAAGATTTTCCATGTCAAATGGCAGGGCAGGCACGATGATTGCGTCAGGGGAAGGGCGGTTCGGACCGTAAAATAATTTGATTGCAGCGAGAATAATCTTGCTGTCATCTTCATCAGTCCTTGTAAAAGACATATAATGACTTTCACAAAGTGCCCCTTGCCTTATAAAAAAGAACATAATCCCGCCGTTTTCATCATTTCTGTAAAGCCCAAGCAGATCATAATCTTTTTTATGTGTTGATGTTACGGCCTGCGGCTGAATAGAAGATTGAATAGCCTGCAGGCGGTTCCTGAGTTTAATGGCATCCTCAAACCTTTCTTCTTTAGAGGCTTTAAGCATGGCTTTTTCCAGCTCAGAGTTCACCTCTTTTGATCTCCCCTGCAGAACATGCATAGCCTGTTTGAGTAGAGCCATATAGATATTTTTGTTGATTTTAAAACAACATGGCGCAAGGCATCTTCCCATCTGATAATATATACATGGCCGTGTCCTGTTTTTAAATACAGAATTCCTGCATTTTCTAAGGGGGTAAGCCTGATTAATAATTTTTAATGTTTTACGGATGTTAGAACTTGAAGAAAAAGGTCCCATGTAAATTGCACCGTCATCTTTTTGCCGTCGCACTAATCTTATAACAGGATAGTCCTCTTTAATGTTGATTCTTATTGAAGGGTAATTCTTACTGTCCCTTAAAAGTATATTATATCTTGGCTGGTCTTTTTTTATAAGGGTACACTCAAGCAGGAATGCCTCTTTTTCGCTGGCAGTTACAATAAAATCAAGATCAAAGGCCTTTTGCATCAGGCTCCTGGTCTTTGGAGGCAGGGCGTCGACTGGTCTAAAGTAGCTTGAAAGCCTTTTTTTTATATTTTTTGCTTTTCCAACATAAAGAGTTTTATTATTTGCATCCAGAAATGTGTATATCCCGGGCGAATTGGGCGCAAGGTTATATTTGATTTTAAGATGTTCTTTGTTCTCAGCCATTATAAAGATGGGCTTTTTTGTAATACATTATGCAAATACGATTTCCCCATTGGCATTTCTGACTTGCCAATGGGGAATTATAATAAAAATTCATAAAAGTATATTAAAATTTAAATACAATCATCATCTTCATCGGTTTCTAAGTCAAAATAATGCAATGGGAATCCAACCGTGAGCAAATGTTTAACGCCTGTCAGCATCTCTACCGCCTTTATAATTACTGTAACTGTATATTCATACATACAGTCATCTGGTGAATTAGTACACAAATTTGCATAATATAATGGGCTTGTTATATCATTTTTATCACCCTGATCAATTACCCTGATTGGCATATCAACAGAACTACCTGGTGCTAATATTACATCATGGTAAATTTGCTTGGAAGGTACGGGAGGTGAATTTTCAAGCGGGGTAAAATTAACAGTATAACCTGTTATCCTTAGATTGGAAGCCGTATAATTCTCCGGTAAATACGGTTTTTTTTCCGAGGTTATTGTTATGGAGATATCATCTTCATAAAAAAGGCCAGAATCACATATTCCATCACCATCCATATCTTTGTATATTATAGCATCGGAGTCATAAAGTTCTGCATCGTATGTGGCATATGCATATACTGTATCATAAGCCTTAACTCCCTCGCTATGGTCATCGTCACAAGAAGCTATAAATATAAAGGAAAGACACCACTTATGCTTTGACCATATGCAGGGGTATTTCGGAGTATCCTCGCTTGAAGCTTTAAGTCAGGGAACGGCGGTTATTGCAGGTGTTGATAACTGGAACATAAAACACATCAAAGAATTTACCGGCGCTGAAGAGTTGCCCTGGATTATTGCCGGAGACGCTGACGAACTTGAAAAATGCCTTATCCCGTTAATTAAAGACAGTAATTTAAGGTTGCAGGCAGCAGCAAATAGTCGTTCTTTTATGGAAAACTACTGGACTGAGCAGCAGGTCTTGAATCTGTTATTGGATGTATATGAGTCACTTTGATGAACATTATTATAAAAAGGCACCCTGTGAGTTACTAATAACGCAAAGTGAATTTTTATCATGACAAATAACCGTATTCCGAAATCAGAAAATCAATATATTGAGTTCAAGTCTGAAAAGGTAAAAGCTATGACGCTGGCTGAGGAAATTATTGCCTTTGCCAACAGCGAGGGCGGTGAGATTTGGCTGGGGGTAGAAGATAACGGTAATGTGTCCGGTCTGTCCAGATCTTTTGAAGAAGACGTCATGAACATTTGTCGAACCTCTTGCATTCCTCCGATTGTTCCTGAATATGAAACCCTTGACGTAGAAGGTAAGACTGTTGCCCGTATTTCCATCCCCAAGGGAAAAGACAAACCCTATTATACAGCCAGAAACAAATATTTTATTCGAGTCGGCAGTACTAAACGGATAGCATCCAGAG
>DAOWOC010000290.1 GCA_030642225.1 Deltaproteobacteria bacterium | reverse complement strand
TAAACTCGCAAGACCTATCGGCGGCATTATATTTGCCACTCTTGATATATCTTTTCCCGCATAATCAGTCTTATAACCAAGAGGGTGAACTAACAGGATTTTTTTGTAGTTCAATTTTTGCACTTATCAAATATCCTTAATATATGGTTATAGTTAAATATAAAAACAAGATCGGCTTATAAATAACGATTTTTTATTATAACCCCAAGATTGAAAAATGATAAATATTATCGCTACGATTAAAATAATTTATTATAGGGTTTATATGATTTTTGGATTTTTTTATAGTTTTAATTGATTTTGATTATGTTTGCCAATAGCATTGTAATTAAACGAGGTAATTAATGCAGAATCTTATTAAAGCAGGAATGAGTTTAGCCATTATTTTTCTTGCCACAGGCATTGGGGAAAAATTGCCATCCTTTGCCGGGCTGATTGCCGTTATGCCATTGACAGGGGCACTTGTCCTGGTATGGATGTATGTTGAAAACAGGGGTAATCCGGATATTATGCAAGAATTTGCCAAAGGGGCGTTATGGGGCATAATCCCCAGCATTCTTTTCTTTTGTGTTGTCTTTTTATGTTTTAAAAAACAGCTTCCCCTGCCGGTTGTCCTTTGTTCAGGTTTTGGCGTTTGGCTGGCAGCAGCATTTATCCATCAATTGGTTTTAAAGTAAAGGGGATATCTTGTTTAGTAACCGTTCACAGTTGTCGGTTCACAGTTCACAGTTTTTCAACCGTAAACCTATAACCGTAAACCGTTTTTCTAACCGTGAACGGTTACATTATTTTAAAGTTCCGTATAAAGCAGGTTGATCTTTATCCCACCGTTATCAAGCATTGCCAGGCTTTTCCAGCTTAACCCCGTAGCCTTTTGCAAGTTATGGTCAGGGCAGAGCAGGGCGCATTTAAAACCTTTAAATCGTTGGGTCAGAATTTTACCTATACGGGAATAAAATGTAATAAGTCTTTTTTCGTTTTTTATTCTTTGACCGTATGGTGGATTAATGATTAGAAATCCGGATTTTATATCCAGGGTCAACTCTTCAAAAGAGACTTGTTCAAATTGGATCAGGTGTTCCAGCCCGGCTCTTGCGGCATTGTTTTTTGCTGCTTTAAGAGCATTATAATCATTATCTGATCCTTTTATCATTATTTTTAGATTGTCCGGAACGTTATTTTCCTGGAGATGTATTAAATCTTTATCGGCCTTGAACATTGGCCATTTTTGAAATGCAAATTTGCGATTTCTGTTGGGCGGCAGTTTTGCCGCTGATATTGCCCCTTCTATAGGGAATGTCCCTGCGCCGCACATGGGGTCAATTAGAGGTATCTGTCCCTCCCATCCACAAATGCGCAGTATCCCGCATGCAAGGTTCTCCCTTAAAGGTGCTTTTGCGGTTTCCAAACGATAGCCTCTGCAATGCAAATGGTCTCCTGAAGTATCAATGCTGATGGTGCAATAGTTATCAACAATGCGTACAAAAATCTTTTGATCCGGAATATCCCTGTTTTTTTGTTTAATCATAGAGCGAAGCCTTTTATGGATGCCTTCCATAATAACTTCTGCAATTTTTCCTGTATGGTAGAGTTTTGAATGGTGACTTGTTACATGAATTTTCAAAAGGTCTTTATCTATAAGAAAGAGTTCCCATGGGATTTGTGCGGTTCTTCTTGCAAGTTGAGGAAAGGCTGGCGCAAGAAATTTTCCCACGCGCATCAGTATCCTTGAAGCAGTGCCAGCCTTAAGGTTGCAGGAATAAAGATTTGATCGATTGCCTGAAAAATTAACTCCTCCCTGCGCAGCAACAGGGTCTTTAATGCCGATTGTTTTCAGCTCTTGAGCTGTTATTATCTCAAGCCCCGGAGGGGATACTGCAAACAGGGATAAATTGTCAGATAATTTTTTTGTCATCATTAAATTTTCTTATGCAAGTATAATTCTTTAGTTTAAGGAAGGTTACTTTATGGTGTACGGATTGTTTTGTCCACTGATAAAATTTTAAGGCATTAAAACCAGGTAATAAATTTTTGCCATGTTTTTTTATTTGTTATATGAAATCTGCATTGACCGGAACTTTTCTTGTTTTTGTCTGATTTCTATTCGCAAAATTATCTGAATAGTATATTGTCAATGCGGTATTGTTTAATTTGATAGTGCAAATTCAATGTAATAATTTAAAAAAAATATAGGAGGTAATTAAATTATGCGTGTTGCAAGTTTGTATAAAAGTAGTAAAAGCCCTGTTATCTCAATGGAATTTTTTCCGCCAAGAAATGAAAAAGCAGCTGAGAAATTCGGGACAATTATAGATAATCTTGCCGAGCTTAAGCCGGATTATATGTCTGTAACATTTGGAGCCGGCGGTTCAACGAGAGACGGATCATATCAGGCAGTTAAAACAATAATGGATAAAAAAATTCCTACGGTAGCATATATAGCAGGGTTTGGTCTTTCACCTGATGAACTTACAGAAGTTTTGGACAAGTATAAAGATATAGGCATTGAAACAATCTTTGTTATTCGAGGGGATAAACC
>DAOWOC010000340.1 GCA_030642225.1 Deltaproteobacteria bacterium | reverse complement strand
TTCATAACCTTTTTTAAGCAGAAATTCAGCAAGATATGCACCGTCCTGGCCTGTTATACCTGTTATCAGCGCTTTTTTCATTAGAATACATTCCCCCTTTGTCTTGTTTATTTCAATTTTACATGTCTATGCATTTATTCGCAATATAAAAACATTTCAGGTCTCACAGTGCAAAATAGCTTGACACCTGCCATAATATCCTGATATAGAATAAAATCTTTTTTTATAAAAAATCAAGTTTATACAGGAGAATATCTATTGGCTAATCATGTATCTGCCCTTAAAAGGGCAAAACAAAATACAATTAAACGGGCACGCAACCGCAGTATCCGCACAGTAGTCAAAAATCATATTAAAGCGATTCATCTCGCTATAGAAAAAAAGGATGTTAACGAAGCTCAAACCTGTCTGTCAAACGCTATCCCTGTCATTAATAAGGCATCCAGTAAAGGGGTTTTCCATAAAAGGAATGCATCACGAAAAATATCAAGACTTACCAGACATGTAAATGCCCTGGCATCCTGATTTATGATTTTAAAGATAAATCCTGATTTTTTTTATATAATATTAAAAAGCAGCGCCTCTAACAAGACTTGTGGTGATGAGGCGCTGCTTTTTAATTTATGATCGGTTTCCATTAACAAAATTAAGTGAGCCCTTAATTCTTTAAGGGTAAAATTAGCTGCCTGCTTAATATATTTTTTCAGGAGAAAATCCATACTGTTTCCTATTGCCCCGGCCACATCCTTCCGACTCCCCTTTTTTTCCAAAACCTCTTTTGTTTTTAAAAGCAATCTCATATGTCTTGTTATCATGAACAATACAAGCTGTTGAGGCTCACCATTTAAAAGGAGGTTATTAAGAGCAAAGACAGCATCTGTAATCCTTCTTTCACCAATAGAATCAGTAAGTTTAAAGATTGATTGTCTTTTTATATTTCCGGATATGGCCTCTACCATTGCAAGGGTAATAATCTTATTTTTTTGCGCCATTAAAACAAGTTTTTCAAGTTCCATGACAAGTTCCCCAAGGTTAGTGCCCACCCTTTCTACAAGGAACTGTGCAGCGCCTTTATCAATGGAAAAGCCCTGCATTTTTGCCCTGGCCTCAATCCATAAAGGCAGCTTATCTTCATAAGGTCCTTTAAATTCCCGGACAACTGCTGTCTTTAATAATTTTTTAAAGACTGATTTTCTCTTATCTATTTTTTAAAAACAACGATTAATACTGTTGTATCAACAGGATCACTGCTATATAAAACCAACTGTTCAAGCTCGTTGTCTTTAAGTTTATCTCCTTCCCGCACTATCACAAGACGATGCAAAGCCATCATAGGGAATACCATGGCAGATGAAATTATATTACCCATGGGGGTTTCTTTAGCAGTGAATTTATGGAGATTAAAATCCTTAAATCCCGGAGAATCTAAAGCAGTGACTATTTGTTCAACAGCCTCCTGCAATAAAAAATCGCTCTCTCCATACCAGATATATACAGGTGATAAGTTTTTTAAGGCCTTTTTATTTGTCTTCATACCAAAACGCCATTGCCCTGTTTAATCCATTATAATCAAAAATCTGTAAACATGCGGTCCCTTACCTTTTTTGCTATCTTTAAGGCCGCTTTATTCAGGGCATTACGCCTTTCTGATGAGTAATCCATGGAACCGGATACAAAATATTCGGCCCATTCATCAATGGAATATTCCTGCCACAAGACCTTATCATCCGATATTCTGACAAGCCTTAAAGAGACTGCAATTCTTACCCGTTTTTCACTTGCCGTACGTATGGAACTGTGAGCCAGGGTAGTTGTATTAACTGAAATCACAACGCCTTTTAAAACAGCGTCTGACTTGTCAGTAGAAACAATTTTAACAGCATCAGTCAAATTTAATTCATTGATCAATGCATTTGTTACCAAGGATGCAATTAATGGTTCATTTGTATTATTCTCAAAAAGAGGGACTGATATAGTATTAAC
>DAOWOC010000311.1 GCA_030642225.1 Deltaproteobacteria bacterium | reverse complement strand
TTTTCCATTAATGAAAAACACGGTCTGCCGGAGGTCCTTGCTGGAGATTTCAGTCAGGATGTTCACAATGGGGAATTAGGCGAATTCAGCATGGGCGATCTGTTTCAACTTATAAAACTTCAGAACAGGACAGGGAGTCTGTCTTTGACTGCTGATAATGAAAAAATAGATTTTTTATTTTTTAAAGGGGAACTTGTTGAGATAAAATGGCTGAACAGGCCTGAAAATGAAAATATTGGCGGGGTTTACAAGGCCTTTAATCTTAAAACAGGTTTATTTACCTTTTCTGATATCTCGGAATTTGAGTTTTTAAATACGGATCAGGATATTACTCTTTTTAAACCCATATACATGCAGATAATGGCAGGGGGTGTATCGCTCCCTTTTTTGAAAAAAAAGATAAATAAGGCGGTTGTTAAAACCGGGGTCAATAATCTTTATTTGCTGCCGACTCATACTATTCCACCAAACCCTTCAGAATTATTAAGTTCAAATCACATGCCTTTTTTGATCTCGCAATTGAGCAAACTATATGACCGTATATTGATAGATTCTCCGCCCATACTCCCTGCAAGCGATTCATTGATAATGGCCCCCATGGTTGACGGGGTCGTGATGATCGTAAAATCAGGAAGCCTGAACAGGAAGATGGTACAAAAAGGGGTTGAATCTTTAAAAACAGCCAAAGCCAATCTGCTTGGGGTAGTGTTAAATAAGGTTGATGTTACAAAAGAAGGGTATTACAAGTATTATAATAAATATTATTCACATTATTATGGTGAAAACGCTACCTGATAATGTCAACCCTTTGCACCTTAAAGTTGTTTTTAGTGATCCGGCCAACCATAAATAAAAAAATCATTTTTTCCTGTATCATACTTATTATCTCAGGCATTTTATTTTATGCCCTTTTTACCAATCTGATATCACAAATCAAATTCAAAAAAGCTGAGATATATTTTCAAAAAGGATGGTTCGGGCTTTCAGTAAATTCCCTGAATGAATCTTTAAAATATGGGGCAAATGATTACAGTATCCACAAACAATTGGGGATATCATACATGGAAATCGGCAAAATAATGCCAACCATGCAAAGTATATTACCTTATGCAATCAAGGCGAAAAAACATTTTTATAAAGCAGCAGGATTAAATCCCTATGATGCTGAAGCAGCCTATTTTTTTGCAAGGGAAGCCGCCTGGATTGAAAAAATTGACCTGAAAAATTCCTCTTATGACAAGACAACAGAGCCTGATTTATTGCCTTATTTTAAAAAGGCCGTGCAGCTCAGGCCAAGTTCCATGCAATATCATTATGCCCTTGCAAAATATCTTTACCAGGTAAACCGCTATGATGAATTAAATAGTGAGGTTAAAAAAATGGTAAGGATTTATCCATATTCATATAATAATTTAAAAAAAGAACCATTCTGGTCTGAACAAGTCAGAAAGGCAGTATATTCAGGTCTTTATGAAGCTGTTAAAACAAAAAACCGTGCTTGGGAAGCGTATCGTGTTCTTTCATCTTTAAAGGCAGAAGAGGGTAAATGGGCGGAAGCCCTTAAGTATTATCAGGAGGCATTGAAATATAAAAAAATAGTGAGTATGGGGGATGAGATTCAGGTTGCAAGGTTGTATTTGAAAAATGATCTGATTGAAGAAGCACAAAAGGTTTATACCAATGTTTTTTACCGGTATAAATCAAAAACACAGTTTATGGAGCTTATTTATAATGATTATAAAAAAGAAAGATTATTTAATGAGCTTTATGACTTTTATAAATTTATGGATATTAAATTTTATTTATCTCCCCATATTGAAATTTTCATGGCGCGCGTAATGATTGACTTGAAACGTCTTGATGATGCAAAGGAAATTTTAACCCGCCTTAATGATAAAACCCCGCAGGCAAAGGCCTATTACTGGCTTTATCGCATTCATAAAATCAACAAAGACTGGGATAATATGGAGCTTGCCATACAAAAGGCCACTTTGTACGATTCGTATAACAAACAGTACCATAAGATTTTTGCTAATGTTTTAAGACGGTTGGGAAAAACAGAACGGGCGTCAAAAGAGGCAGAACTGGCAAGATAAAAGGGTGGACAGACAGGAGGCCTGATGTGCCTGAGGTTATAAATAACAAATTACAAGCACCAAATAACGCCTGAATTCACTTGCCGCCAACATTTATTATGAAAGCATTGAATTTACCAAAAGAATTGTTAAAACTAAACACTTCAAAAAATGGCACAGCGTTGGCGGTCAAGTGAAATGATTT
>DAOWOC010000152.1 GCA_030642225.1 Deltaproteobacteria bacterium | reverse complement strand
GTTATCCATGAAGCTATCGCTGAAAGTTGTTTATATATAAGCCACCATAAGTATATGCTTCCAATACCGGCAGGGATCCATAAATATGGTGGAATTTTCGTTTTCGTATCTTTACTGTTTTGCCCTGAATCATATCCAATATTACTATTTATTTTCATACCCACTCCAATAATAATATATTACAAATTCATACATACCCATATGACTATATCATGAAGACAAAAAAATATATGTAACTACTGACAGCAGATATCCTCACGTTTTATTGATGGCAATTTATAAATTAATTCTTTGATTTCCATATCTTCCTCCAGCCAGTATTTTAAATTGCCCAGGATATTAGCTGCATAAGGATTGTTATTTCCATCTGCGATATAATAGTTGACCCACTTTTCATCCCTTTGAGAATAGACAAGCCCGGCTTCTTCAAGTATCCTCAGATGCTTGGAGACTGTGGGCTGCGCAATCCTCAAAGCAGACTTAAGCTCACAAACACACATTATTTTGTGCTGAAGCATTTTTAAAATTTTTACCCTGTTTTGATCTGATATGGCTTTTGCAACTTTTATAAGATCTTTCATCTAATCACCCTGCCCTTTTACATATTGCTAAAGAGTAATATAGCAATATGATTTTAATTGTCAAACAAAATATCTAACTGGTGGGAAATTATAATTGTCGCTGCATTACAAAAAACGCTTCTGGCTTAAAATCCATCAGATACAATTTATTTTTTTAATCCCTTTATAAAAAACAAATCATATTAATTTACAATATAGTTTGCTTTTTACGAGGCCATTAATATTTCTTTAAAACGGGATTCCAGCTCCCTGTAATGAAATAAATTCCTATAATCAACAAGATCTGTCATTGCTCCAGTATGAGAAATCCTGATTCCCTTTTCCTCAAGGATTGCAATCGGGTTTAAACCACCCACAACAATCACCCCTATCCTGCCTTCGCTAACAGGAATATCAAGCAACGGCTGCCCCGGCCACCCAATACTCATAATGCACCCCAGCCCGGCATTATCCATCATCCTTGAAATTTTAACAACCATGTCCCTGCTTTCCGCAGGTACCTCACGAAAACTCACCCCTATCAATCCACTCCCTGTTTTAATAGCTCCGGTATAATCCGTCATACCACTTTTAATAAAAATCTCAAGAGGATCAATGGTAGTGCCTTCATAATGTATAAGTTCAACAAAACGCCATGGTTTGCCATCCCTTAATTCAAGCAGGCCCCCAAAACGGGAATGTACCGGTATGCCATGAGCAATAAATACACCGTTTAAGGTAATGGAACAGACTGTACAAACGCCTACCATCCCTTCATTGCTCTTGCTCACACCAACATTCCTTTCTGACGGACTAATGGTTAAAAAATTACCAAAGGCATATCCCGCGGCAAAGACCTTTTTTATTAATCCGGCTGCATACATTAAATGTTTTTTGGGGATCAAACTGAGATTGATAACAAGATCACCCTGTCTGCTTGATATATTAAAATTCATCCGGTAGGTCATCCTGTCTATTTTAGCAGCAAGCATGCCCACCTTTTCAAAGACCTTTGCAGAACCAAGTTCCTTTCTCCCCTGCTCAGTTATCATCCTTCCACGTTTGCCGAAATTAACTGTCAAACCCTCCCTGTCCATATCAAGAAGATAAAGACGCACAGTGCGTTCATTTGTCTCAAGACCTGCTTCAGAAAGGCATTTTGAAATCTTTGAACCGCTTAAAGGTTTATCAGTCTCTTTAAGAATCCTTAATATATCAAGCCGCTTTTTTTCAGTCTTTTGACTCATTTTTCATATACCTTTATTTGATATAAATTTTAAATAAAATAAACGGTAATTTTGCCAATAAATATATTTAATATAAAAAACATAGTCAAGCATAACCATACGCTCAAAAAATAATTTTAAAAAAGCTAATCAAAATTATTAAAATTATAAAAATAAAACGATAACATAGAGATGTCATAAGCATAAAACAATTACCTGAAACAAAATAAAATTATTGACAATATCAAATATAATAAATTATTATTGGCATAGAGTTGCCAAATAAACATTAAACCTGATTACAATAAAAATCAAACAACCTTTATAAAGGAGAACAGCATGAATTTACATCGTCCAAATGCCAATGACGCCCTGCAGACCAAAACCCGATCCAGAAACGTCACGCCCCAGTCAGGAGTATGCAGCAGGTGTATTGATGGATGTAAGGGCAACTGCGATTTATTTCAAGCCACCTTTCGTGGCCGTGAACTTTTATACCCTTCACCCTTTGGAAGCATTACAGCAGGAACAGACAAGGATTATCCTGTAGATTACTCCCATCTCAATATAATGGGATATGCAATGGATGCCGATGGAATTGAGGCTAATCCTGATACTGCCACATTCCCGGCTGTAAATACCGAGACATCATTCGGTGTGACAGATAAGGTAAAGATGAAAATCCCCATGTTTACAGGGGCGCTTGGCAGTACGGAAATAGCCCGTAAAAACTGGGAACATTTTGCAGTCGGGGCAGCTATAACCGGAATAAGCCTTGTTTGTGGTGAAAATGTCTGCGGCATTGATCCTGCCCTGGAATTCGATAAAAACGGTATGGTTAAAAATGCACCTGATATGCAGCGCAGGATAGAAACATACCGCCGTTACCATGAAGGCTACGGTGATATACTGGTACAGATGAATGTAGAAGACACACGCCTTGGCGTAGCTGAATATGTAATTGAAAAACTCGGGGTTGAAACCATTGAATTAAAATGGGGGCAAGGCGCCAAGTGTATTGGTGGAGAGATAAAGGTAGATTCGCTTGAACGCGCCCTGGAACTTAAAAAACGCGGCTATATTGTTACACCTGACCCTGGAGATAAGGTTATTCAGACATCTTTTAAAGAAGGCGCAATAAAGGAATTTGAACGCCATTCACGCCTCGGCTTTATTGATGAGGAAAGTTTTATGAACGAGGTGGAACGTATCCGCAGACTCGGAGCAAAACGCGTTACATTAAAAACAGGTGCATATCCAATGCGCGAACTGGCTATGGCAATCCGCTGGTCATCAGACGCAAAGATAGACCTTTTAACAATTGACGGCGCACCTGGCGGAACAGGCATGAGCCCATGGCGCATGATGTCGGAATGGGGCGTTCCTGCAATTTATCTGCATGCAATGACATATGAACTTTGCCTGAGACTTGCTAAAAAAGGCGCATGGGTCCCGG
Organism: Deltaproteobacteria bacterium; assembly: GCA_030642225.1. GTDB lineage: Bacteria > Desulfobacterota > DAOWOC01 > DAOWOC01 > DAOWOC01 > DAOWOC01. The sequence goes on along the minus strand of DAOWOC010000152.1, from coordinate 938 downwards.
ATATTGCATTTGCAGGCGGATTCTCATCAGAAGATCATATTTTTAAGGCCCTTGCCCTTGGCGCACCTTACTGCAAGGCCGTGTGTATGGGCAGGGCATTAATGATTCCGGGAATGGTCGGTAAAAATATCGATAAGTGGTTAAAGGGTGAGGATGGCGGGCTGCCAAAAACTGTATCCAAACATGGTTCAACAAAAGAAGAAATATTTATATGTTACGAAGAGCTTAAAAATAAATATGGCAAAGAGATCACCAACATTCCTCTTGGTGCAATAGGTATTTACAGTGCAGGTGAAAAACTCCGTGTGGGCTTGCAGCAACTTATGGCTGGTGCCAGAAAATGGAGACCAGACCTTATTCAAAGAAATGACCTTGCATCTTTAACAGAAGAGGCTGCAAAAATAACAGGCATTCCATATATCATGGATGCTTACAGGGAAGAAGCACTGGCAGTTATTGATGCTTAATACCTGTTTTTAATAAAATAAAAAACCGTGTCCAAAGGGCACGGTTTTTAAAAAAAATAGGGTAAAATCTACTGTTGCCCCCATGTATTATTGTCAACTGTGTAGGCCTGCCACCTATTCCTCCATATTATTTTTTCTTTAAAAGCCTTGAATCGAATGAAAATTTTTCAACCATTGTTACATGTACATGTTTTATGTATGGATACAACGGATTTATTAAAGTATTAATTTCTTTGTCAACGACTGCCGACGGGATATCCAGCAACAATGATGAATTTGCCTTAATCCAGTTTGTCCCGATATTTGCTAATTGCTCGGGAGCAGGGTAGTCACGCCAGTTTGATGGTAATTGATTTTGAGTAATTAATTCTCGTTTGACATTTTTTTGAATATTAATTTCGATAAAGCTCAAATTTTCAGGAGCAAGAGCCATAGGAACATGCACTAAAATTACAAGGACTGCTAACGACC
>DAOWOC010000259.1 GCA_030642225.1 Deltaproteobacteria bacterium | reverse complement strand
TATTATTGAATATACTGGCAACAAGCGAAATAAAAAATACATTTTCCAGCGATATCTCAAACTGTTTTACTGATATCTTCGTTGCATATCTTTCTTGATTAATGAGATTTATTAAAATTCAACAAAAAAATGCACCGGATAAAAACCAGTGAGTTCAAGCGTAATACAGTGTTTATTTTTCTCTTCAGCCTCCAAAGAAATTATCTAAAGATGAGCTCAAACATTCAATAGATTTTTTCTTTATTGCGGCATACTCTTTGCTAAATTTCATTATTAAAATTTATGTATAAAATTTTCAATATTAGTTATTATAAAAAACATTCAATAATTTAAGGAGGAGTATTATGGAAGTTAATTTTATGGAAACAATTAAGGCCCCTTTTGAGGATAAAAACTGGATTATTAAATTTATTATTGGATCTGTTCTATATTTTATTCCAATCGTCAATTTCTTTGTTGTCGGATATCAGGTACAATATCTTGAGGAAAATCTGAAAAATCCTGCTAAAAACCTTCCTGAATGGGATAACTGGGGCAATTTATTTTTAAGGGGCTTTTTATGTTTTGTTATCCTTTTTCTCTACCATTTAATTGCCTTAATCCCGGCTATATTCACCGGAATTCTTGGGGGAATGCTTCATTCCGGGAGCATGCAGGGCCCTGTAAGCCTGCTTGTTATATTAATTGCAATCCTGCTGTTATTTTTAGGGCTCATTGTATCCATGTTTTTTGCACCGATTGCAATCATTCGATGGATCAAGCAGGGGTACCGGTTTCAAAGTGCATTTGAGATACTGGAAATATGGCAGATGGCCTTTGATAATATTAAAGATTATATAATCGCAGGTATTATACTTTTTGGTATATTCATTATCCTTGGCGTGTTAAGCATGATACCGATACTCGGCATACTCATCATGATTATCGGAGGATTCTATATGATGTTGATTGCAGTAAATATCTTTGGCAATATATTTTCTTCAAAACAGACTGAGATAAATCAATAAAAAGGCTCTTATACATATTCAAATATCTTTCTATAATGAGAAAATTATGCTTCTGAATCCTGTACCTTTATTAAAAGATCGGCTTTATCATTCAGATACATTTACATTTGCATGCCATGAAAAACTGGCATGCTTTAATCTTTGTTGCAGAAACAAATTTATACCTTTAATGCCTTATGATGTTCTCAGGCTTAAAAATTTTCTCCATATTCATTCTGATGACTTTCTTGCACAATATGCCCTTTATAATCTGGATAAGGACACGGGTTTCCCGATAATTTCATTAAAGATGATGGAGGATGAGCACAAAACCTGCCCATTTGTCAGTCTGAAGGGCTGCAATGTCTATAAAGACAGGCCGACTGCATGCCGTCTTTATCCTCTTGGAAGGGCATCCGGCTTTAAGGAAGATGGGATAACAAAGGATGAGGTATTTTTCAGGATGGATACACCTGCATGTCTTGGTGTAAAGGAAAAGAATTTAAAAAAAATAGCAGACTGGTTAGATGAGCAGGGATTAAATATTTATATAAAATTTAATAATAAGATGCGCAATATAGTATTTCATCCCAAACGGAACAAAGAAAGGCCTTTAGACGATCAGCAGGTTAAAAAAATAATGGTTGCGTGTTATAACCTTGATATTTTTAAAGATTTTGTTCTTAACCCTGAATTTATTAAAACATATAATATCAATAAAGATAACAGGATAAAGATATCAAAGGATGATACCGCCCTTTTACTGTTAGGTCTTGATTATTTAAATACAACACTTTTTACGAATCAATAAACAGGTAGTCTGGCCCCAGGAGTTAAGCTGTTTTTTTACAGCAATAATTATAATTAATGATCAGCAAACCGGCAAATAGCATTTTTCAAGTCTTTGCCCGATATCAGAATCAAACTTTGAAATAATATTAAGGCTTATCTCGTGGACAGCCTTTTCTTCCTTTTCCCGTTTAGCAGCCGGTGTTTCAAATAATTCCATAAAATTACCAAACCGCACAAGATGCACAAGTTCATGAGTAATAATATAGAGCAGCAAAGACTTGAGGGTGATTTCCTTATTAATATCCACAGTATCAAGTATCATATGATCCTGTATGCAGATCCTGAAAATCGTATCAAGTTGATTTGCAAATTTTTTGGTATAAAGAGGACGATTGTATTTTAATATCTGGGCAAGGGCATGGTTTGTTATTTCAATATTTTCAAGATTCCTTAATGTTACTATCTCGTAAATATGCTTTTGCCAGTAAGAATTTGAAAGTTTAAAATAATTATGAACAAGTTCATGAGCAACTTTTTCATAATACTCTACAAGTTCAATTTCCTGCTCCTGAAAATATTTCATAAAAGTTCCAAAATAATAAAGTATAAATAATTATTCAGGTTAATCAAAGTACAGGTTTTAAAAAATCAAATATATTAATCATTGATCTCAATCCATTTATGTATACTTGTAAGGTATATACCCTTTTTTATATCATCAGCCCTGCACTCTTTCAAGTCTTTAAGCATTCCGGCATAAGCTGTAAGCTGTAACCTGTAATCTTCAGCCATGCGCTGCTCAAATTTCTTATTGTTTTCATCCCTTTGCTTTTGATTTGTCTTATAATCTATGATCCAGTAAAATTCCCCATCATAAATAATCCTGTCTATATTGCCGCTGTATATCCCATAACCCCGTGCCATCCCCTCAATGCTCCACTCACTTGCTGCCACTCTACCCCCCCTGATTTAGATAACCATTGAAAGAATGGATCCTTCCGGCATCCTGCTACCTCATCTGCGATTTCATGTGCCATATCAGCAATATTCTCCTGTGGCAACCCATTGGCATAAAGCCTGTTTTCAATCCATGCCTTGTCCGGAAC
>DAOWOC010000077.1 GCA_030642225.1 Deltaproteobacteria bacterium | reverse complement strand
GTCCTGTCTTAAAATTTTTATTTTTTTTGTAATCTTTGGAGAAAGGGTTAAAGGTACATGGAGTTTAATCTTTTTATCAAACCCGATCCAGCCGGACAACAGCATCTCTGCTCTATTTCCCTTAAGATCAGTGTTAATATACATTTTACCATCCAGAATATCCCCTTTTCCCGAGGCATCTTTTACCTCATAAGGAAGGATATCTGAGGTCTTAAGGAATGATGCAATCCGGGACAATAAAGGTGTCTTTATAATCTTTATTTTTTTTGATCTAGCCAGGATCGTCCCTGACAGATTCTTTTTAAAATTTTCAGATGTAACTCCTGCCCCGCTGATATCCACTAACTCAAGATCAAGGACACCTTCTGCAGCAGATGATCCCGATAGATCAAAAAGCCTTAAAATATCCTGAACCTCCACATCAGATACCCTAATATTTGCAAAATATTTAAACCCGGCATTTTTAAGATCAAGAAAGAATCCGCCTTTTATCTCTCCGTTGCCAAAAAAAGCTTTAAATGATTCCAGTTTGACCGTGTTATCCATGATTAAATAAGGAATATTTATCTTTTTAAGGCTTACCTTGCCTGTGTTAAAATTATCAATTGATATTCTGCCCTCTCCTGTCAGCCCTTTTAAATCCACGGGCCCAGGCTCAACAGACCCTGGTTTTCCGTTTTTATCCGAGCTTTCTGTTTTTTCAGAAGAGACAGGGGATTTTTCCTGTTTATCATTTTCCTTACCTGGTATTGAAAAATCATCCATGGACAGATAAGGACTTGTGATATCCATCCTGACAACCGGCGTTCCTGTAAAATCATCAATAAATCCATTTAATGCTAAGGAGGATTTATTAAGACTTAAGGTCACATCCTCAAGGGATATCTTCTTTTCTTTAATACTTATCCTTCCGCTTGATACGGCATCCCCAACAGGCAGATCAGTCCCTTCGGAGAGAAGCGGCTTTAACCCTTCCATGTTTCCTGATAACTCCCAGCTAATATCTCCTGCACTATCCTTAATATTAAATCTGCCATGCGCATCAATATCCCAGGGATTATCAGACGCGAGTTTCAATGCAAGGGAATAATCAAAAGGCCTGTCTGTTGAAAAATCTTTTATCCTTGCCTTAATATCCAAAATCTTAATGGTAACAGGAGACTTTCTTTTATAATGATCCTCAAAAATAATCTCTCCATTCTTAAGTTCTATTATATCAGCTGTCAGGAGAAATGATTTTTTATCATTCCCGGGACTTTTAGCATCTGATTTAAGTTGTTCTTTTGTTTCATTCTTTTCAATATCAGTATCTTTTTTCTCTTTATCACCCTTAAAAAGTTCAACAAGATCAATCTCGCCCTTTTTGTTCCTTATAAGCTTTATATAAAGCCCCTGGATAAATATTTTTTTAATGACAAACTGTTTTTTTATGAGCGGCAGCAACCGGTAATTAAAGATGAATTCATCCATTTGCAACATTTCAGGACAATCCTTGTCCTCACCCGCTACCTTCAAACCCGTGATCTCTATCCCCTTAAAGATATTCAGGCTGATTTTATCAAGTTCAACAGGCCTGTCTAACTGTTTCTCAAGCCTTGGGACAATCATGGCCTTGAGCCTGTCAGATGTAAAATAAACAGAAACACCTATGGCTGTTACAATAACCGCAAGGATACATACAACCGCAAAAATGCCGATGATCTTAACCGGTTTAGACATTATATCCCCCTGTTTTTTTGTTTTCACATTGAAAACATTGTTATTTCTAATCAGAAATTTATCGGAATATTTCAATATAAAAAGCAGATATTAATTAATAGATACCAAGGTCCAGGCCGGCTGCCAATACATTGCCAAGCTCAATACACCTCTCAATATCCTCATTACAAATATCTCCGCGTGCAATCACCGGGTCATAAACCTTTTTAAACTGATATCCCAAACAAATTTTCTCTATTGAGGCAAGCGCACCCCTGCCATCATTCCCAGCGCTTATAAAGATAACATACGGCTTTCTGAAAACATGTCCGCGCGCCTCTTCATATGTCCTGTCAAAAAAATCCTTTAATGCACCTGACATATACCCAAAATATTCAGGGGTTCCAAGGGCAATGCCATCACATTCCAAAAGGTCTTCAATCGTGGCATCAGATGCCCTTTTAAGCTTCATGCAAACACCTTCTACCTCAGACACACCTTTTGCCACAGCCTCGGCCATCCTTTGGGTCGAACCGGCCTGGGAATGATAAACAACCAGTATTGTTATCATATCACATAAAATTCCATATTAAGATTATAAAAATTACCTTGATATAACGACCATTTTTTTTGATTTTAAAAATATCCATGCAATGCCAACACCTGTCATCATAGAAAAATCATTTTTAAAAAGAGGGCTGTCTTCAAACTTTGCCTTGTTAAGCATATCAATACGGGTGAATGCCCCCAACCAAAAACCATTAAATCTCTTGCTGAATCCAAATGAAAAATGTGTGCCCGAATATCCGGCGTCAGGCGAATATTCGGGCCTGTCAAAAAGGGCATAAGCAGGTTTGACCCTGTAATAATAATCATGATACCTGCTATCACTGAAGATGGGACCCATAGACGCCCCGCATCCCCAACCCTTTAAAAAACCCCTTGTAAAATCATGAGTAATATTCAAATGAGGACAAAACCTCCACCCCTGCCAGTGAAAATGTGAGAAATCGCTTGAGGCCATTACATACAGGGTAGATTTTAAATTCAGCCCCATCATACCCTGCAATACCTTTTTACGCATCAACATTATTTTAATCGTCGGCCCTGCCCCAAAGGTTACGTCAAGGTCATCCATGCCCCTTCTCGCATAATTTTCACTACTGTCAACAGGGAAAGAAGCAGCCGTACTCACATCAATCTCAACCCGCTCAGAGTCAAAGAGTATGCCGCGGATATTTTTCCCTTCCGCCTTAAGCAGATCACCCCTGTATATAAGATAAGGAAAAGGGAGGAAATACGAACTCTGCTCACAGGAACCAGTGTAATCCGGCACGCTCATTGCCGAAAACCCTATTCCAAGCTCCCAAACAGGTTTATCCTCTGCTTTGACATGGCCGGGAAAAAACCATGACAAAATACAAAACAACAGCACATATCTTCTCAGCATTTATTCCTCATTTAAAAAATAATCCGAGATAACCCCTGTAAATGTATTATATTTAAATGCATAGTGACTTTCTCCCTTTGCAATAAAATCAGCAGATATGCGTCTGTCCTCTTCAATAAGCCCTTTTGATTTTATGTGCCATTCATCCTTGTCCATGGCAAGTATTTCATCAATCTTTTTCGCATAAAAATCCGCAACAGGCATATCGGAATATGCATTTACAAACCATGGGAAGACAAGCCCTGCCTTTTCAAGGAACAGGTTGTGTTCATGGCCGAAATCAAGACATGATTCATCTGTAAAATTCATCAGCCCCCCCATTTTTTCAAGGTCAACATACCCGCCTTCAAGGCTCATCTCCGCAGCTTTTGTGCCTGGATAGGGAAAAAACTTGGTCCAGCGGAACCGTCCGGGCATTGCCTTTGCAGTCAGGCGAATGGTATCAAGCACATCTTCTTTTTTTTCATAAGGGAAACCAATAATAATAAAGACTGAGGAATGGAGATTGAATTGTTTTGCAATCCTGATCTTGTCTATAATCAGTTCATTCTTCATGTGCCGGTTTAATATCTTTTTTCTGATATATTCACTGCCGCTCTCAATACCGAATTTTATTATCCTGCAATTGGCATCAGCAAGATATTCAGCCCTCTCCTCATCAAAATAATGGAAATGCCCGTTCACAACAAAGGGAATATTGCTGATTTTTTTATACGCCTTGCAGAATTCCCTTACATAAGCCTTGCTGAATGTAAAAAGATCATCATCAAAAAGAAACATCCTGATATTTTTATAATTTTTTAATAAAAATTCAATCTCATAAATTACCTGGTCCACGTCAAAATGCCGAATATAATTAAGCTCCCTAAAACTGCATTTCAAATCATATAGATACTGATTTTTTATCTGGTGATTAAAACAATAGGTACAGGAGAAAGGGCAACCGCGTGAGGCTATTAAACCTACCCACCCATTTTTTGCATCTATTATCCGCTGAAAATCAAAGATATCATAATCCTTAAAAGGCAATTCTCTAATTACAGGAAACGGCCTTACAGGATTAATAATCATCTCATCACCGCGCATCATGCCAAGGTTTTTAATATTATCAAGATCAAGCCCCTTTGATAATTTATTGACAAACTCTAATACAGCCTCATCACACTCTCCCCTGAAAACATAATCAAACAAACCTGTTTTGAGTATCTGCTCGGTTGCGGCGGTTGCATGTATCCCGCCTATTGCAAGTGGGATGGAACTTGTTTCCCTTGCCCACAGGGCAAGTTTTTTTGTATAAGACCACTGGTTTGTCACAACAGAAAAAGCAATAAGGTCAGCGCCTGACTCCCTGAGCCGAGCGGCAAAAACCTCTTTATCAGGCAAAGGCTCAATCTCCTCACATATCTGCCAGAACACAACCTCATGGCCTGCATTTTTCAAAACCGAGGCCATATGAGAGACTCCGTAATTAAAACCAACCTGAGATTGCACATTGGGATATATGAAAAAAATTTTCATTTTTATTTATTCTTTTTTAATTTTTATGAATTTATTCTGATATTCATAATACGTTTTATCAAATCAGAACCATTAATCCTGCCATGTGAGGACAGGGTGTCAACATGAACAAGCGAGGTAATATTTTCCCCGCAGGCACTCCATCTGCGGACAAAACGCATATTATTTGATCCGGCAAACACGGTTAATGTCTTCACCCCGAGCGCAGCCGCAATATGCTGGCAAGCGGAATCATAACCGATAAATTCATCACAGCAGGCAATAAGGGCTGCGATCTCACCAATATTGCAGTGTACGCCCACAACCCCGCTTTTAAAATACCCTGACTCAAGCTCATTAAACAAAACACTATTTATAAAATATCCGTTTTCAGACGCAGACTCCATTAATAAACCTGTCCTTAACAACTCCTCATCACCAAATCCTCTGTCAAGCAACACCACGGTATTCTTCTCTTTTAAAAAATCAAGGATAATATCTTTTTCAAAATCACCCTTAACACGTTTTCGGTGATTCCCGCCAACGCCAAGGTTCATAACAATAATATGCCTTACTCCACTTTTTCTCAACCCAAGGCAAAATCCGGAAGCCTTATCCATAAAACCGGCAAGAGGCCATACACTGGGATATGAAAACCCATTTTCCCCTGAAATCCTGTCAATCCATTGATTGCACAATTGAGCAATGGATTTTTTATCATCAAACAAACCTGCTGAGCGGCTGTCAAAGAAAAAATAGTGTTTCAAAGAGATCAGCGGAAGGATACCAAGCTGTGACAGGCGTGAATCAGGATCAATAAGGATACACGCAGAAGGCAATAATGCTGTTTCCTCATCAATAGCATTTAATACATCAAGCCATGCCTCAAGCCGTTCGATCAAACCGCTGCGCCTGGCATAAACAACCTCCCTCACACGCACCAGAGGATTCCCCCCGTAAATCTGTTCAAGCTTTTTATTGCCAAGGACAACGATATCCGCATCAGGATAAAAGATGCTAAGACGATTAATCACAACGCTTATAATAGCTACATCCGCCCCGATAGTAACCCTTGAAAGGAGAAGAATCCTTTTAACACTGCCTGATGGAGGCAGCTTATTATTATTTTTTCTCAATCGCTCTGAACGGTTCAATAAATCATCAAAGGATTTAATGCCAAAATCATCTAACCGTTCATTAATCCTTCCCCCTTTGGCAAGGCGTCTGCAGGATGAAATCACCTGACACATGACCCTGTTATAGGTTTGTGTCTGCATCTCCTCAAAATCATCACACAGCCCCTCGACTATAATGCCAAAAAGCGCCCCGGCCACAACTATATTTATTTCAGGCAAATCAGTACAGGCCATTTCACATAATAAATCAATAGATGCCCACTCATAATTCTCATGCTGAAAATAATGATCCATAAACGAAAAGGCTATCTCACGGGAC
>DAOWOC010000111.1 GCA_030642225.1 Deltaproteobacteria bacterium | reverse complement strand
GTTAAAAGGGAAAAAGACAACAAGGGTGCTAAAATAGATACAAATCTTTTAGATTGCCTGCTGCTTTTACAGCAGGTCATGTTTCAGGCATATTTTTTAAGCGGTAATGCGCCCCAGCTTCAGGGGAACAGGCACATGATGGTCTCTCCATATGGGATATATGGAACAAAAGACGGCTTTATAACAATCGGGCCGAGTGATGGCAATAAGGTTATAAAACTTGTGGGGCTTGAATGGATGCTGGATGATGATAAATTTAATAGTACTCCATCAAGGATAATGAATCGTCCTGAATTCGATAAATTTTTTGAAGAGGCCTTAAAGAACAAGACATCTGATGAATGGATTAAGTTTTTGAGGGATGAAAATGATATTGCCTGCGGCCCTGTCATGGATTTTAACAAGGTGGTAAATGATCCCCAGGTAAAACACAACAATATGATCCAGGAGATGGAGGTTCATGGGGAGAAATATAATACAATCGGCTCTATTTTTAAAATAGAGAATGAAATTAAAGGGATACCTGATCCTCCACCGGATTTTGGCGAACATACTGAAAAAATTCTAAGGGATTTATTGGATTATTCAGATGAACAGATTCACTCAATCTTAAATGAAAATGAAGAGGCAGTACCAAGGCTTAAAAAACGCATGAAACAATTATAAAATTTATTATAAAAATTTTGATTTAGATAGTCAGGTTTCCAATGTAAAAAATTGAGCATGCCATATTAAAAAATATTATATTGCGTTTGTTTGATACCAAAGATGTTTTTTGATATCAAAGATATTTATAGATAAACAACGACAAATAAGAAAAAATATGGATAGAAAAATATTTCCAGTATATATCTTAAGCTGTTTTTTCCAATGCCCTTATTCTTTCAAGTACAGGTGGATGGGAATAGTTTAAAAAAACATTCAGCGGATGAGGTGTGAGATTTCCAAGATTGGAAACAGACAGATTCTTTAACGCAACAATCATTGGTCTGGTATCCCCGGTTGTTTTGGCGGCAAAGTTATCTGCTTCATATTCATGCTTTCTTGACCATGCGTTCATAAAGATGGCAAGGATAATCTCAATTGGGGAATATAAAAGGCCAAAAAAGACAAGCCCTCCATAAATTGATATATGCTGCATTTTAAATGCATCAAAAAGTCCCCTGTTGTTTATAAAAAGAGATAAAAGGTAAAACATGATACCGGAATGCAGGATTGCGACTATCATCCCCTTAATAATATGATGTTTTTTGTAATGACCTGTTTCATGCGCAATAACAGCTACTATTTCCTCTTTGGAATGGGTTTTTATTAATGTATCAAACAGGGCGATTCTTTTTTTTAAAAAACCGCTGAAATAGGCGTTAGAGTGTGTAGAGCGTTTAGAACCATCCATAACGGAAATATCTTTAAGCGAAAAACCGACTTTTTTGGCGTAGGCTGAAATAGCCTCTTTGAGTTCGCCTTTTTCAAGGGGTATGAATTTATTGAACATTGGCGCTATAACAGTATTGAAAAAAGGCTGGGCAATGATGATAAAAAAAGTGATTGTCAGCCATGCATAAAGCCATGCATATTGGCCGGTTTTTTCAAAGAAGAATAATATCCCCCCGGCCAGGATAGAGCCAATAATTATAGACAGGAGATATGTTTTTATCTTGTCTGTCACAAATGTTTTTAAGGTCATTTTGTTAAATCCGAATCTTTGTTCAAGGACAAAATTATTGTAAAGAGAAAAGGGTATTGAAACAATATCCTGCAGGACAAAGAGTATGCCAAAAAAAGTTAAGCCGGTTAATACAGGGTTTAAGTTAAATCCCCGAACAAATATATCAAGATAATTAAAGCCGCCCAAAAGGATAATTATCAGGATGAGAATGGTGTTAAACGAGGATGAAAAAAGGTCGAACCTTGTCTGCGCCTTTGTGTATTCCTGGGATTTTGCATATTTATCCTGATCATAACAATCCCTGAATTCTTCAGGAAGATCTGTTGTAAGCGCCTTTATATTGAGATATTCTGCAAGGGCATGCAGCATGAAATCCACAATAATGGCAATGAGTATAATAATAAGATAGATATTCATGAGTCATCCTTATCGGCTTTTTAAGAGACTATCAAAAATTGTTAAAATTAATTTGATGCATGCAGCTTAAGCCCCGATCCTTTTCCTTTGACCATTTGTTTTATCTCTTTTTTAATACCAGCAGCATCAAGTCCTGATTCATGCCTTAGCTGTGCCTGTGTCCCATGTTCTACAAAGGCATCGGGCAGACCTAACATCTTAAAATCTGAAATCAGTGAATGCTCTGCGAGGAGCCTTAGAACAGAGGAGCCAAAACCACCGGAAATTACATTTTCTTCTACTGTAATAATCCTGCTGCATTTTTTTGCTAATGATATTATGAGTTTTTCATCAACAGGCTTTGCAAAACGGGCATCAACGAGTGTTATATTGATCCCATCCTTTTCAAGCTCAATCGCGGCATCAATGCATGGTTTTACCATTGCTCCGATTGCAATTACAAGACAATCGTCTCCATTGCGCAAGACCCTGGCCCTACCTATTGTGACTGGTTCAATAATATCACTAATATTCATGCCGGTCCCTTTGCCGCGGGGATACCTGATTGAGACAGGGCCATTATGTTTTAAGGCTGTACCTAACATATTTTTTAATTCTTCCTCATCTCCAGGTGCCATGACTATCATATTGGGTATCAGCTTCATAAAGGAGATATCAAAGGCGCCGTGGTGTGTGCCCCCGTCCTGTCCCACGATTCCACTCCTGTCCATGGCAAAGATAACAGGGATATTCTGGAGAGCCACATCATGTATGATCTGGTCAAAGGCCCTTTGCATAAAGGTTGAATATATAGCAACAACAGGACGAAAACCCTCCTTTGCCATGCCGGCCGCAAAGGTTACGCTGTGTTGTTCAGCTATTCCAACATCAAAAAATCTATCTGGAAATTCCTTTGCAAAAAGGGAAAGCCCTGTTCCTTCCGGCATTGCGGCTGTGATGGCAATAATACGGTCATCTTTTTTTGCCAGATCAACAAGTGTTTTGCCGAATACATTTGTATAGGTTAAGGGCGCTGATTTTACCTTTGGCGGTGTTTCCCCTGTCTGCTTGTTAAAAGGGCCGATACCGTGGAATTTGGATGGATTTTTTTCTGCCGGTTTATAGCCTTTCCCCTTGGTTGTCATTATATGTACAAGGGTAGGGCCTTTAATATTCCTTACCTTTTGAAATGTTTCAAGAAGTCTGTCTAACCTGTGGCCTTTAATCGGGCCCACATATTCAAAATCAAGGGCCTGAAAAAGCAGGCCTGATGTAAAAAATGATTTAAAGGTGTCTTTCCATTTTTTGGCAAGCTTGACAATATTATCACCTATGCCGGGCACAGAGCCGAAAAAATTTTCAAACTCGTTTTTAAAACGGATATAAGGCTCACCAACCATTTTGCGGCTGAGAAATGAAGAAAGTGCTCCAACGCTTGGGTCTATGCTCATCTCATTATCATTAAGGATGATTATAATATCCCTGTCCATGCTCCCAGCCTGGTTTAATGCCTCAAAGGCCATACCGCCGGTCATTGCGCCGTCGCCGATAACAGCAATAACCTTTCTGTCATCCTGCTTCATATCTCTTGCTACTGCCATGCCAAGAGCCGCTGAAATTGATGTTGATGCGTGGCCTGTGCCAAATGCATCACAAGGGCTTTCATTAATACGCGGAAACCCGCTGATGCCTCCCTTTTGACGAAGGGTTTCAAATATATCTTTTCTGCCTGTTAATATCTTATGTGCATAGCTTTGATGTCCTACATCCCATATAATACGATCTTCAGGGCAGTTGAATACGGCATGCAGCGCCACGGTCAACTCCACAACGCCGAGGCTCGGGGCAAGATGACCGCCTGTGCGGCTTACTACATCCACAATAAATTCCCTGAGTTCTTTGCAAAGCACTTTTAACTCTGTCTTTGTAAGCCCTTTTAAGTCACTTGGATTGTTTATTGTTGAAAGAATTGTTTGATCCATTAAAAATATTCCTTGTCAAATTTTGATGACTTTGTATCTATCTTTAATCTTTAAAAATCGATCAATTATCCCTTGCGATAATATAATCAGCCAATGCTATTAATGGCCTGACATTATCGCCAAGGGGACTTATATCTTTTTTAGCAGTATTTATCAAAGTGTGAATCATTTTTTTTGTATCTTCAATCCCTATTAATGACGGATATGTCAATTTGCCGGATTGTTGATCAACCCCGGGCTCTTTGCCGAGTTTTTTTACATCTCCAATAACATCAAGTATGTCATCCATTGCCTGAAAAGCAAGACCTATGTTATCCCCATAGTTTTTCAATGCGTTGATCTGCTCCTTAGTACCTTTGCAGGCAATGCCTCCTGCTTCAACAGAGGCGCTAAGAAGGCATGCTGTCTTATGCCGGTGTATAAATTCAAGCATCTTTATATCCCCGGCCCTACCCTCAGATGCAATATCCGCCATCTGACCGCCGACCATGCCTCCTGCCCCTGCAGCGCCTGAGATTATCCTTATTATCTTAAGCTGTTGGTTTTTGTCTATATCCATGTCAAGGGAAAGAAGGGCAAACGCCTCGGTTAAAAGGCTGTCTCCGGCTAATATGGCAGTAGCTTCATCAAAGGCGATGTGATTTGTAGGTTTTCCCCTTCTTAACTCGTCATTATCCATGCATGGGAGGTCATCATGTATAAGGGAATATGTATGTATTAATTCAAGGGCGCATGCAACAGGTATTACAGTTGTCCGGTCTCCACCAACGGCCTCTGCACCGGCGATGCAAAGTATCGGCCTTAAGCGTTTTCCTCCTGCAAACAGGCTGTAACGCATGGCGTCATTAAGACGCTGAAAAATTTCGCCTGACTGTGGGAAATAAGCATTAAGGGCATTGTCAACTGCTTCCTTAAGCATAGTGATATAGGCATTAAAATCAAATGTCATCTTTAAATTCTTTTGTATTATTATC
>DAOWOC010000183.1 GCA_030642225.1 Deltaproteobacteria bacterium | reverse complement strand
TACGGAGATTGTTGAGCAGCTTAGAGGAGAATCAGGCGCAAGGCAGGTGGAAGGAGCGAAAATCGGGCTTGTCGATACCCTGGGTGGAGATTTTGGAACTGTTTGCAATATTATTTTAAGGAGCTAAACCATGAACGCAGAATGTACTTTTCAAGAATACCAAAAAGGTCTGGAAGAAGATAAAATTTTAGGGGTTTTATGTGCTGACTGTAGCGCTGTCACAGTACCCCCGCAAGCTGTCTGCTGCAAGTGTGGCAGCCAAAAATTATCAGCTAAAGAAATCGGCAAAACCGCAACCCTGAAAACTTTTACCGTGATTCGAGTTGCCCCTGAAGGTATGAATCCGCCCTATATCGTAGCCCTTGCGGAAACAGATGAAGGGCCCTGGTTGATGGGCAATCTTATGGGACTTGACCCTGAAAAAGCTGATATGGAACTTATCGGGAAAAAAGTAAGTATATCAAGTCAGGAGGTCAAAGGCGATATCTATGCTATAGGTGATATCCGCGCCCTTACCTTTAACCTGCAATAATCAGTAAAATATATCCGGTCGCTGCCGTCTTTTGAGAGGCAGCGACTAATTGCTTTATTCCTTGGACAGTTATAAGGAGTTTTATAATGGCAACTAAACAGGAGTTGAATTAAATCGCTTTGCAAAGTTACAGTAACCCACTATCTGAATATAAAAAATTTACATAAACTTATTTTTTTTCCAACCTTGTAACTGATTCAATATGAGTGGTATGAGGGAACATATCCACAGGCTGAACCTCCATTACCGTATAATATTCCCTTAACAAATTAATATCTCTTGCAAGGGTAGATGGGTTGCATGAAACATAAACAATCCTTTCAGGCCCGATATTAATCACCTGTTCTACTACATCCTTATGCATCCCAACCCTTGGGGGATCAATGATCATAACATCCGGGTTTATGGAAATATCAGGCAGGGTCTTTCTGATATCACCTAAAATAAATCTGCAATTTTCAACATTATTATTAATACAATTTTTCTCTGCATCCCTGACAGCGCTTTCAATGATTTCGATCCCTATAACCTCTTTTGCAGAATCAGAAAGCCACAACGGGATTGTCCCTGTCCCGCTGTACATATCAAGAACGGTCTCACTACCGGTCAGACGAGCATATTCCTTTACTATTGTATATAACTGCTCAGCGCCCCTGGTATTTGTCTGGAAAAATGAATTTGCAGATATTTTAAATTCGTATGATCTAAGTTTATCTTTAATATAGGGCTCGCCTGCAAGGAGTACTTCATGTTCCCCAACAGCTACCCCGGCATTCCTTGATGTTATATTGTTAACAACAGAACTAATCTTGGGATATCTCTCTGTAAGGAGCCTGGCCAAAGGCTCAACCACACTCATATCTTGAGTCGAAGTAACAAGGTTAACCATCCATTTATCATAAAAAACAGAGTGCCTTAATACAACAAAACGCCAAAAACCCTGGTGCGATCTGAGCCCAAAAACAGGTACATTTGATTCTTTTATATACCCCCTTATTGTATCAAGGATACTGTTTCCAAGTTCAGGTTGCAAAAAACATTCTTTAATATCAATAACCTTAAAAAATGTCCCTGGCACATGAAGACCAA
Organism: Deltaproteobacteria bacterium; assembly: GCA_030642225.1. GTDB lineage: Bacteria > Desulfobacterota > DAOWOC01 > DAOWOC01 > DAOWOC01 > DAOWOC01. The sequence goes on along the minus strand of DAOWOC010000183.1, from coordinate 2,175 downwards.
GCCCAAATCCTGCATCAATCGATTCCCCTTCAAACTCGTCGGGCATAAGCCATTTTCTGTCAGAGCATGAAAACTCCATCTTGTTTCTGTATCCAAATATCCTCTCAGAAGGGATTGCCTGATGAACAGGAACATTATCCATCAGGCCGATATGCCTTATGGCATCAGCCACTTGTTTTGTCTTATATTCAATCTGTTTATTATAATTCAGGGATTGCCATTTACACCCCCCGCAAAACCCATTGTAAAGACACGGCGCTTTTACCCTCAGGGGAGAAGGCTCAAGTATTTCAAGTATCCTGGCATCAGCATATTTTTTTTTCTTTTTTATTATTTTTGCCCTTACATGGTCATGGGTTATTGCCCTGTCAACAAAAATAACAAAATCTTCTACCTTTGCCAGACCCTTGCCGCCAAAGGCAATATCAGTTATAGTAAGTTCTATTTCCTGTCCTTTTTTAATACCCATTTTTATCCGGTTTCTCTTTTGATTAAATAATTGATTTTACAATATTATGCGTCAGATAATTCACCATGGATTTCTCTGCAATTTTTTACAGGATTTCGTGAAAAAGATGATATGGAAAATTATTGAAACATAGCCTGTACAATCCTGGGGAAAACCGTACAAGCCAGGTTAATATTAAAAAAAATAAAAAACAGGGAAACATATGAAAACCATTGTCATTTTAATAAAAACTTCATGTTTTCTCAGGCAGTGAAACAATTTAAAATATAATCGTTTTAAATTGTTTCACTGCATATTGAGAGCTAACTATTTAACATATAATAAGGTTTTCCATCTTTATATATATGACTAATAATCCCGTCAGAATCCAGTTCTCCAAGCTGTTCCATAATAGAACTTTGTTTTTCTGATATAATACTTAATAATTCTTCAATATTAAGCTGACGTTTTTCTGTTATAAAAATCTCTTCCAATTGAGCCTTTAAAAATTCTTCTTTTAATGCTTCTAAAAAGTCACTGCGATCATATGCTAATGCATGTTGTTGACCACCTCTGTATGTTGCTTCCCAAGGCCTCCGCAAACTTGAAGACAGCAAAAGACGTATACGGGAATTATCTTTTACCAGTCGATATATACTTCGAAGCTTACCTTGATTCTCTGGAGTTTTTTCTATTGCCCCGCCGAGGTTTGCAATTATTTTTGAAAAATTGTCTACTGTACGTATGAACTCTTCCGGTGTGTTCAAATCAGCATGTGCTATTGCAATACGTCTTCGATCAAACCCACATAAAGAAAATAATTTTTTTATAAGATTAACACGGCTCCAGGCATGATCTACACCAAAGGAGTGATGACAATCTTCGGGAGAGCATCCGATGAGCAGTAAACCTGGTGCCCCCTCCAGAAACGCCTTGGCCATAACACTTATGTCAATCTGTCCGATGCATGGTATTCCAAGTATATAAATATTAGGATTATATTTTAAACCTTGCTTACTAACGTTATCTGCAGCTGGCAGCCCGGACCAAAAACAGCTAAAGGCTACAAATTCATCCCCTGATAATTGTTTTGACAAAGATGCTATATGAGCTTCCCACTGTTCATTTGTATTATTCTGTAAAGTCAATGCCTGATACGGACAAGCTGCGGCACATGTCCCTCCACCAGTACATAGCATAGGGTCTACTATGCGGAGCAATCCTCCGCTGCCTCCTTCAACTGTTCCTATTCCGCTACAGTCACAAAGTTCCTGACACTGCCCGCATCCGACGCATTTATCCGGATCCACAATACATACAGATCGAGGGACATCAAGGTTACCCTCCATAGATTTTTGTAATATTTCAGCATTCTTTTTTCCAGCTTTTCGTCCCTGATGTAATGCATCATTCAAATTACAGGCATAAAGGGCACTTCCTGCAAGGCATGTTGTCTCTTTGCCTACCATTTCAGGCCGAACTTTGACATGATGAATATTAAGGGATTCGTCTTCACCATGAATAATCCCAAGAATTTTTGCTGTTTTAAGCGCCTTTTCACTAATTTTACGAATAGGAGAAAGAACAATTTTATCCCATGGAATCTCATATTCCAGATGATCAGTTATGCTGCCAAAACTAATATATTTGCTTTGTATAACCGGTTGGAGTGATTTATCGTAAGGAACCCAGGTTAACCCAAGTTTTTTTCCAATAGCCCGTTCTGC
>DAOWOC010000007.1 GCA_030642225.1 Deltaproteobacteria bacterium | reverse complement strand
GTTACTTCACCTTTTATAAAAAATACGCCATCCTGCTGTACCTGTTTATACAGTAATTCAGCGTGACCGGTTGAGCGGATATCTTTATATATTGAATAGACTGCTGCGGCCGGATTTTGGTCTTTGATATATTTGGCCTGTTTCAGACTCTCAACGCAGCAAGCTGCGGAGCAGTAGGGAAGATGTTCTTCGTCCCTGGAACCGGCACAATGTATAAAAACAACGCTTTCAACCTCTTTGCCATCAGAAGGTCTTTTTATCTTTCCATCATTTTCTTTGGCAATTTTCTCAAACATTGCATTTGTGATAACATCAGGTGTTACACCCCAGCCGAGGTGTGTTAATTTCTCAGCATTATAAGGAATTGCGCCGGTTGTAAGAATAATTGAACCAACCCTTTCCTCAATATTATTACCGCCCTGATTAATAGTTATATCAAACTTGCAGGGTGCGCCTTTGGTCTTTTCAATAACAGCGCCGGTATATACCTTTATGTTTTCATCACCTTCAACATTGGCGATTAATGTGTTAATATTAGTGTCTTCCAATTCTGTATAAGGTGGTTTGGAGGGGGCCTGTTTATAAAGACCCTGCACCCATCCGCCAAGTTGATCATTCTTTTCAACAAGGATAACATCAGAGCCGGCCTTAGCCGCTTCTTTTGCTGCAGTCAAGCCGGCAAGCCCGCCGCCTACTATCAATATAACCTTTGAAATATTTTCTCCAATATATGGTTCAAGCGGTAATGTGGCATCAGCTTTAACCATGCCCATTATCAGGTTATCAGAGGCTAACATTTGAGTGTCTTCCTCATCTTCGCCCTCTGATGGATGAGACCATGCGACATGTTCTCTTAAATTAACCCTTTCTATAATGGGTGCGCCAAAGTCAAATGTGTCGGCATTAACGCGGCCCGAGCATGCTCCGATTACAAAGGTATTTATACCTTCATTTTCTTGTTCTGTTTTGAGAAATTCAACCCCTTCTTTGCTGCATAGAAAATCATGAGATTTACATATTGCAGGGGATACATCAGCTTCATTAACAGTCTCAAAAAGGGCATCGACATCTAAAACATCACCGATGCCGCAACCTGAACAGATATATAGACCTATCTTTTTTTCCATAAGGGATTACCTCCTCACCGTAGATTGTATGGCTTTAAGGGCTCCTGCCGTTGCATCCTGGACAGATGCCGCAACATCCATCGGCCTGCATACACATCCGGCACCATATTGCCCGAGGGTCTCAACATCAGGCAGGATAAAACCATCGTCATCACATAAAATATCAGCTACAGACTTTGCATCATCACTGTTTGGAACAATGCCGGTAGCGAGAACAACCATGTCAACCGAAAGTTTCAGAATTTCACCGGTCTCCTGGTTTTCAGCCTGAACAGTTAGATCCTTTGTCTTTGAATCTTCTGTTATCAGACCTACTTTTCCCTTTATCAGGTGGATATTTTCATCTTTTTCCACCTTGGTATAAAAATCTTCAAATTTACCCCTTGCGCGGATATCAATATAAAAAATATAAACTTCCGAGTCAGGATAAGCTTCTCTTATATAGGTGGCCTGTTTTAATGACGCAAGACAGCAGACACCTGAACAATATGGAAGGTGATTTTCATCTCTTGAGCCTGCACATTGTACAAAAGCAACCTTTTTTACCTCTTTCCCATCTGATTGACGTACTATTTTGCCTTCAGTAGGACCGGTCGGGGATGCGATCCTTTCCATCATTACATTAGATATTACATTGGCATATTTACCGGATCCATAATATTTAATTTTGGTATAATCATATGGTGTCCAGCCTGTTGCCCAGATAACGGCCCCTACATTCAATATTGTTTCTTTGGGCTGCATATCCAATTCTATTGCGCCATATTTACAGGCATCCGCACATTTTTTACCTTCGTCGCTTCCTGCTATTTCAGGGGCGATAACATACCTCATCGGGAATGCAAATGGATGAGGCAGGTAAGCTGCCTTAATTTTATCCATATCAGCGTTAAATGGGTTAGGTATTTCAGTTTCACATACTTTGGCACATTCCCCGCAGGCAGTACAGTTTTCATTAATATATCTTGGCTCTGTGTTTACATGAATAGTGTAATTACCCTCCTTACCTTCAATTTTTGTTATATTTGACATGGTAAACAAATGGACCCCGGGATTTGCCTTAATTCTTCTGAAATTAATCTCCAACCCGCAGTTAGGCGGACATAATTTCGGAAAATATTGATGCATACGTGTCACCCGTCCACCGAGGTACGGTTCTTTTTCAATGATATATACTTCATAGCCTGTTTCAGCCGCTTCAATGGCAGCGGTAAGGCCACTCATGCCCCCACCTACAACAAGAATACTCTTGTTAACCACTTCACTCATACCATCCTCCATAAGTATTATTTTAAAATCACATGTAATGTTATTATATGATAAATTTACATTCAGCTAAGAGCTCTCACAATCACTAAATTATTGTTTTTAAATAAATAAGTGGTTCTCACTCATATTTTCTATCTATAAATGACAGCTCATGGCTGAATACATTATTTGTAAAATAATCAGGTAGAAATAAGTAAAAAACCCCCAGGCCCTTTGAGGATCCTGGGGGTTGCATTAATATAACAAGTTATATAGGCAGATTTATAACAGGGACTTTTTTAAGTTCCCACTGCTTATAATCGCCTGTTTCTCTCTTCCATGAAGAGTTTACAAAGCATTTCCAGTCAGCTTCATTAAGCTTTTTAAAGTCTGAACGGTAGTAATATCCAGGCCATCTTGTTTCTTCACGGAACTCAAGATGAAGGATATGGTCATATGCCATCCATGTCCTTTGAACATTTTCCCATACTCTTGTAAGTTCATGAAGGTCTTCAGCACCGAGTTTCTCTGAATCTTCAAACAAGAAATCCATTAATTCTTTACCTTTCTCAAGCAATTTTCCGCTGGTGGTAAATTGTGAGCCAACACCGCCTGCATACTCATCCATGATTTTTTGTAGTCTAAACATGTATTGACGAGGTTTACAGTAAGCCGGATTAATCTCAGGATCACTTGAATAACTAACATTGTCTGCGAACAGGTCTAAAGGTGCTAATATTGTCTTGCGGAGTTCTTCAACCTGTGCTTCATCAACATTAGGGGCATCATTATTGTCAAGGATATAAGCAATAGCTGCTTTTCCTGCAATGCGTCCTTCAGCATGAGAGCCTGAAGAGAACTTATGACTTGAGGCGCCAACACCGTCACCAGCGCTGAACAGACCCTTAACAGTTGTCATATGGTTATAGCCCCAGTCATAACCGGCTTTTTTCATCTCGTCTGTTACGATATCAGAAGGACCTGAAACCCAGGCTCCGGAAGCACCTGAGTGAGAACCAATGAAATAAGGTTCGCAAGGAGCTATTTCAGAAGGTACTTCTTCCGGTTGTATATTCATACCGGCCCAGAGAATAGCCTGAGATATAGTCATGTCAAGAAAATCTTCCCATGCCTCGTTTTCAAGCTCTTTCATTTTTTTCTTAAAGCCTTTTGGATCATCTTTGTATGAGGCTGCGATGTTTTGAATAGCTTCAGCAGTCTGCATATAAATAGGTCCTTTGCCTTCGTACATATCTTCCATGCCGAGGTGATTACGCAGACAGGCTGGAATCGGTTTGCCGGTTCCGTATGGTGCGTATTCTTCGAGCTCTGCCTTTCTTTCAACCATATACTCACCGCCAAATGCGTTTGTTGCACGTGATTTAAAAAGCAGGAACCATGCGCCTACAGGTCCGTAACCATCCTTGAAACGGATAGGTATAAAACGGATTTCCTGGCATGTCATCTCAGCACCAGCCTTGATTGTAAAATAAGCTGTTGATCCTGAGTTAAAAGGCGGATACCATGAGCGTCCAAGACCTTCACCGGTTGACCTTGGCCTGAAAACATGAACAGCGCCGCCCATTCCGGCATAAACTGCTTTAGCCTTGAATACATAGAATTGATTTTCACGTGTTGAGAAGCCAACTGCGCCAACACATTTGTCACCATCCATTAAAGGGTCTACTATGAAAACGCGTTCATAGATATTTTCATCACCCAATGCATTCTTAGCTGCTTCTGCCACGAGTACCTTGTATGATTCACCATTGATCATTATCTGCCAACGGCCTTCGTGTACATACTTGCCATCTGCATCTTTCCAGATAGGGAGTCCCCATTTTTCAAAAAGATGAACAGATGAATCAACGTGACGTGCAATATCATAAACAATATCTTCTCTGGAAATTCCCATGAGATCCTGGCGTACATAGCGTACATAGTCCTCAAGGGTGTTGTCGCCAGCGCCATAACCTACATACTGATTTATTGCGGAAAGGCCCATAGCAACGGCGCCTGAACGAGTTATGGCAGCCTTGTCAACAAGTGTTACCTTTAATCCATTTTTTTTGGCCCAGTAAGCGGCTTCAAAAGCTGTTCCACATGCTGCCATGCCACCACCACATATTAAAAGATCAGTTTCGACCACTACGGTCTCAAAATCTGAAGATTTAATCATATCTATAATCCTCCTTAAATATTTAGGCTTAGTTATTTTTAAAATTACCAGGTTTTACCAGGTAATTCAGCCGCTCCGGTTGAAGCAGGCTCTGTACACAAAACAGGACTTTTGATATCTTCTGTCCCTGTTTCATAACCAGCCAATGGTACAGCTTGTCCCTCTTCAGTTGTTCTGATAGGGAATTTAAAACGTTTTAACATTCCATTTCTGAATTTTACTGTCCACATAATACTGTCTGAGCCCCTTAATGGAACAACTGATGCTCCCATTGGAACAAAGTCAGCATATCCACGGCAGTCAACAGCCTGCTGCGGGCATATCTTTACGCAGTTATAACATTCCCAGCACATGTCCGGTGCTCTGTTAAAAGCTTTCATTGTTTCTTTGTCAAGAACCATCAGGTCATTAGGGCATATATACAAACAAGCAGTTTTGTCTTGTCCCTTACAACCGTCACATTTTTCCAGAATTACAAAACTAGGCATAATTTAACCTCCTTAAAAAAAATTGTACCAATAATTAATGCACTCATACACTTAACATTTAAAAAATGGCTACTTCCTGCTTGCCACCTCCTTTCGATCTTAAATTATTGTTATAATTTTTTATAGTAAGAACTCTATTTCTTACTATATTGCCCTTATTTGAGAAATAATAATTATTAAATTGCATCTTGTGCTTTTTTGAACAATTAATAGTTTAGGAAGGTTTAAAAGTCAAGGATAAAAAAGGATAAAAAGGGGTTGTTGCATTAAAAAATTACCCGTAATGTAAGCATGTCACCAGGGTAAATTTTTCCTCTGGAGTTTAAAGAGTTCCATTTCTTTAATTCGGTTACCGTGACGCCGTATTGCTGGGCAATATCCCACAGTGTATCGCCATGGCGTACCTTGTATGTGAGCTTTGATCGACCTTTTTTCTTATTTAATAATTTTTTATAAGATTTATCAGTGGAGGTATTACTTGCTATTACAATAGACTGGTTTTTCAGTTTAACTCCTTTTGCAGGAATTTTTAAAACATTACCCGGTCTTAAAATAGTTGATGAGAGATTGTTTGCAATCATAATATCTTCAATTGAAATGTTATATCTGTTAGCAATGCTCCATAAATTATCCCCACGTCTGATTTTATATGTCCCATTTTTATTGCTGAGTATACGTTTTGATGCCTTTGACTTATATGCAGGTGTCTTTGAAATAGCGGATGCTAAAGCCTTCTTTCCCCATGGGATAGTTTGGTATTGGAATTAGAATAGCCTTCCCTGCTCTTAACCTTTTTGCGCTCCTGATATGATTAAGATCCATTATTGCCCATACTGAAGTTTTATAGCGTTTGCTTATTAAGGAAAGCGTTTCACCCTGTCTTACATAATGTCGTTTAAATACTATTTTGGGCGCTTTTTTTAATTTGTCAATTTGATTTGCCAGGATTTCTCCTTTTCCAACAGGCAATTTAATTGAGTATGAATTGAATTTTGGCGGGGTACACCACCGACGTAAAGAAGGATTTAGCTTTTTTATCTCTTTATATGAAATGTCAGTAATTTTTGCAATTTGTCTGATATCCGTACATTCGGGTACTAAATTTCATCATAAATTAAGGGCTGCTGGTATTCAATGTTATAGAATCCGTATTTTTCAGGATCCTTGGCTATCACCATAGCAGCAAGGATTTTGGGAACATATTGTTTTGTCTCACGTTTAAGATATCGGTATTTTGAAAGTTCCCAGAAATCTTTTGATTTATAGCGTTTAAGACCTCTTCTGATTTTGCCTTCTCCGGCATTATATGCGGCCATGGCAAGATACCAGTCATTAAATTCACCATACAGGTCTGAAAAATATTTTGCAGCAGCATGACAGGCAAGTATAGGGTCTCTCCTCTGGTCATGCCACCAGTTATTTTTTAAGCCATATCTTCTGCCTGTTGCTGAAATAAATTGCCAAATCCCTGAAGCATGGGATCTTGAATAGGCCCTTGGGCTGAAACCGCTTTCAATAAGCGCTACATAAATAAGATCCTGAGGAAGGCCATATTCTTTTAAAATTTGTTGCATTACAGGAATATATCTCCCTGAACGGGAAAGCCATAAGGCAAATGTTTTATGGCATGTTGTCTGGAAATAATGTATCATATGTTCCACCTTGCTATTCATTACAAGTGGAATGTCATAGCTTGGCCCATTATTAAAGATAGTATTGAAATTATCTATTTCTTCTTTGGAGAGCTGGATGTCAATATTATCATCCAACATTTCTTTTGGCAGGAGTTCTGTTATCTGAAATTCATCCGGCTCTTCCATATCAGATAAGAATAATTCTTCAATGGAAAATTTATTTTCAGTGACAGAATTGATTGGATCCTGTGAATTTATTATATTTTTTGAGCAATTGGTTAGAAATATAATAATAAATATAAAAAATAAAGGTCTGAAATTCATGGATACCCTCAGTTTATATGATTATTGTTTAATTTTAATAAAAGCAATTATAATGCCATTTATTATAAGATAGCAAGTTATAAAAAAAATTTATGGCGGAAGTGCATGGGAATCGAACCCACCTACCGGGGTTTTAGCCCGGCACACCGGTTTTGAAGTCCGGGAGCCCAACCAGTGAGCTATCCACTTCCACTTTCAATATTTATCAAAATTGTGTATTAATGTCGAGTTAAATCAAAAAAATGGATTATATGAATTTGTATGGAAAATAACTGAAATTTAATAATAGATTAAAAAAAATAGATTAAAAAAAATTATGAAACTGACAAATAGTATAAGAAAATTTTATATTGGTTCTTATTTGATTGATCCGCCTTTGGTCCTGGCTCCTATGGCAGGGTTGACAAATTTGCCTTTTAGAAATCTTTGCAGAATGCATGGGGCCGGTCTGGTTGTAAGTGAGATGGTGAGCGCTAATGGTCTGGTGCAGAACAGTCATAAAACATTTGAATTATTAAAGTCTGATAAATACGAATATTTTTTTTCAATTCAAATTTTCGGTTCATCGCCTGAAATCATGGCTGGTGCAGCAAAAATACTGGAAAAAAACGGCGCTATGATTATTGATATTAATATGGGGTGTCCTGTCAGAAAGGTAGTTAAAAATGGAGCAGGGGCCGCCCTTCTCAATGACTTGATAAGAGCAAGGGAAATAATAGCTGCTGTTGCGGGTGGGGTCTCTATCCCTGTTACGGTTAAGATGCGAATCGGGTGGAATAATCCAGAAGCATGCCTTGAATTATCCAAGTATGCTGAAGCATCAGGGGTTTCAGCAATTGCAGTCCATGCCAGGAGCGCTGTGCAGAAATTTTCCGGAACAGCCGACTGGTCAGTCATTGAACAGGTGGCAAATGAAGTTAATATACCGGTAATAGGCAATGGAGATATAAATAATATTCATGATGCAGCAACTTTGCTCGTGAATTCCAAATGCGCTGGTTTAATGATAGGTCGCGCTGCGCTTGGAAATCCATGGATATTCGGACAGATAGCCTCGTTGTTAAATAAAAGAACTCCTGTGTATCCGGATTATGAAGAGATATTTATGACAATGAAGGATCATATAAATCATCTGGAATCAATTTTTGGTTCTAAAAGGGCGGTTAAAATGGCAAGGACAGTGTTGCCGTGGTATGTTAAGGGTTTTAAAAATGTAAAAAATTTTCGTTGTAATTTAAATATGACACAATCTATAAATGATATATTGAGACTTATTAAAGAGTATAAAAAATTAATAGGAGATAGTGTGAATGCGGATTATACTGGCTGATAGCGCTGGCTTCTGCATGGGGGTCAGAAGAGCGCTTGATGCTGTTATGAATGAATTGAAAACAAAAAAAGGGCACATATATACGCATGGGCCATTGATTCATAATCCACAGGTGATTGATTTTCTGGAACAAAAGGGAATAAAGCCTTTAAGTGATCTAAGGGATTGTGAGCCAGGATCAACTATTGTTATCAGGGCACATGGTGTTCCCCTGTCTGTTAAATCTGAAATAAAAGAAGCAGGGTTTAAAATTTTGGATGCTACCTGTCCAAAGGTTACTATGGTTCAGCGATTGGTTTTAAATTTCAGTAAAAAAAATTATGCTGTTATTATAGTGGGTGAGCTTGATCATCCTGAAGTTACAGGGATAGTCGGCCATGCCAAAGGGCCTGTTGAGGTGGTTGCATTGCCTGAACAGATTAAAAGCATGCCTTTTTTTGATAAGGTATTTCTGATTTCTCAGACTACCCAGAATGAGGTGGTTTTTAATGCTGTTAAAGACGAAGTCATTAAAAGATGGCCGGATGCGAGGATAAAAAATACTATTTGTAATTCAACTTACAGGCGTCAAAATGATGTTAGGGAGCTGTCAAGGAAAGCTGAGGCAATTATTATTGTCGGCGGCAGGAATAGTGGGAATACAAGAAGACTGGTTGATATTGCTCTTGAGTTGAATCATACTATTTTCCATATTGAAAGATCGGATGAATTAAATTCAGGGGATTTTGAAAATATAAGGACGGTAGGTGTTTCTGCAGGGGCTTCTACTCCAAACTGGGTTATTTCTAAGGTCATTAAAAAGCTGGAAGGATTTAATATTTGTTGAAAAAGTTAATTAATTATTGAAGTGGATAATATTTAAAATTATAATTAATTATAAATATTTATAATCGGTTTTTAAAATTTAAAATATTATAAGAGTTGATTGAGCTTGGAGGAAGCAATGGATCAGATAGCTATAAAATTAAGCAAAGAGCTGGAAGAGATGCAACGGCAAATGCACCGTATGCTTGCAAATTTTACAGATATATTAGGGCCGGGTCTATTAATGAAAGATGGCATATGGGCTCCCCCGACAGATATTTTTGAGGATCACAGGGAATATATTATGATGATTGACCTGGCAGGTGTTAAAAAAGAGGATATTGAGATTACCATAGCCGGAGACCTGGTAAAGGTTAAAGGGATGAGAAGATCACGGATATTTAAAAATAAGCGTCTTCTCCAGTTAGAGATAAGCCATGGTAAATTTGAAAGGATTTTTAAATTGCCTGATAGTTTGATTGTTGAGTCTGTATCTGCAACTTATAATAATGGTTATTTGTCAATTATTCTTCCTAAGAAATTTTTCTAATGAAAAGAATCTTTCGGTACAATCCCGATGATTTTTTACAAATTATGAGTGCTAAACAATAAATATAAAGGGGTCAATATGTCTACTTCGGAAAACATTAAAGATATAAATGAAAAGACTTCGGCTGAGGCAGTGACGCCACAGAAAATATTCGCTGTTATACCCATAGGTGACATGGTTTTGTTTCCCAAGATGATGGCCGGCATTGTTATTAATGAAAAATCGTCTATTCAGCTTGTGGATGACGTTTTGCAGACCGGACAGATGATTGCGCTATGTGCGATAAAAGATGGAATCCATAAAGTGGAATCATCTGAAGATATTTATCATGTCGGTACATCTGTTATTATCATTAAAATGAACAAGCAGGATGAAAGTTTGATGCGTATAGCTGTTCAGGGGATGAATCGTATCAGGCTTGACAGGATAATTGAGGAAAAACCATATATTAAAGCAGAGGTTACCATACTTAAGGATGATCATGTTGAAGGTCTTGAGATTGATGCATTGACGACTTCAATAAAAAATCAGTTCAAGCGGCTTTTAGAGTTAACTCCACATCTTCCACGTGACTTTGAACAAACTGCAATGGACATTGAAGAGCCCGGTGTGCTTGCAGATATGGTTGCATCTATTTTGAATATTTCAAAAAAAGAAAAACAGGAGATCATGGAGACCTTTGATGTTAAAGATCGTCTTGATAAGATAAATGTCCTGCTTACCCATCAGCTTGAAATCCTTGAATTAGGAAATAAGATACAGGAAGATGTAAGAAGCGGAATGGATAAGACCCAGAAGGAGTATTTTCTTAAGGAACAGCTTAAGGCGATTCAAAAGGAACTTGGTATAAAAGATGATACATTAAGCGATATTAATAATCTCAGGGAAAGGCTTGAAAAAAAGGGGCTTTCCGAGGAGGCAATGGGAGAAGCAGAAAAAGAATTAGGGAGACTGTCCGGCATGTCTCCTCAATCAGCTGAATATACTGTCAGCAGGACATATCTTGACTGGATACTTGATTTGCCGTGGGATGAATCAACTGAAGATAATTTAACTGTCAGAGATGCAAGGGTTATTCTGGATGCTGATCATTATGACCTTGACAGTATAAAGAAGCGGATATTGGAATATCTTTCCGTAAGACATTTGAAAAATGATATGAAGGGGCCTATACTTTGTCTGATAGGGCCTCCCGGCACAGGCAAAACTTCTCTTGGGCGTTCTATTGCAAGGGCGCTTGGGAGGAAATTTGTCAGGATTTCTTTGGGTGGTATTCGTGATGAAGCTGAGATCAGAGGGCACAGACGTACATATGTCGGGGCATTGCCTGGTAAGATTATCCAGGGTTTAAAAAGAAGCGGTTCGAATAATCCTGTATTTATGTTAGATGAGATAGATAAACTCGGTACTGATTACAGGGGAGATCCATCTTCAGCCCTTTTGGAAGTCCTTGACCCGGAGCAGAATAATGATTTTATCGATCATTATCTTAATGTCGGGTTTGATCTTTCAAAGGTCATGTTTATAACCACGGCAAATTTTTATGATACTATCCCTGCACCGCTTTTAGACAGGATGGAGGTTATTGAAATCCCCGGTTATACTACAGAGGATAAAATTCATATTGCGAATAAGTATCTTATCCCAAAGCAGATTAAAGAACACGGTCTTACAGGTAAACAATTCAAATTAAATAAAAGCGCCCTTGCCAAAGTTATAAATAATTATACAAGGGAGGCTGGTTTGAGAAATCTGGAGAGGACAATCGCAACATTATGCAGAGGTGTTGCAAGAGAGATTGTAGAAGGAGAAATAGATCAAGCTAAGATTGGTATGAAAAATTTAAAAAAATATCTCGGCCCGATGAAAATTCATTCTGAGACTGCTGAGCATAAAATGGAACCTGGTATTGCCACTGGGCTTGCATGGACACCAAGCGGGGGTGATATCCTGTTTATAGAGGCTGCAAAAATGCCTGGGAATAAGCATTTAAAGCTTACGGGTAAACTCGGGGATGTAATGAAGGAGTCGGCTGAAGCGGCTTTAACCTATATTCGTTCACATCATGATGTTTATGGGTTGAGCGCTGATTTTTTAGATAAACAGGATATTCATATTCATGTTCCAGCCGGTGCCGTATCTAAAGATGGCCCTTCTGCAGGCGTTACTATTTTTACGGCGCTGATTTCTCTTTTCACAGGTATACCGGTTGATGCAAATATAGCTATGACAGGTGAGATATCATTAAGGGGCAGGATTTTACCTATAGGCGGGATAAAGGAAAAAATGCTCGCTGCTAAACGGGCAGGGATAAAACGTATACTTCTGCCAAAAGAAAATATGTCTGACCTTGAAGAAATCCC
>DAOWOC010000174.1 GCA_030642225.1 Deltaproteobacteria bacterium | reverse complement strand
CGGGAAGATCTTTATTATCGTCTCAATGTTATAAAAATTATTTTGCCGCCTCTTTCGCGGCGTAAGGAAGATATCCCTCTTTTGATCAAGCATTTTATCAAAAGTTTTAATGCTAAAAAAAACAAGGATATAAAGACAATTTCTCCTGACGCTCTTGAGGCGCTTATGAGACATGATTTCCCGGGCAATATTCGTGAGCTTGAAAATATTATTGAACATGCCTTTATCCTGTGTCATGGAGATGAAATCATGATAAACCATCTTCCTTTAGAATTGTTTTCAAATAATAGTATAAAGAATGAAATAAAGATACAAACATCATTTTTCCCTTTACATAAGGCTGAGGCATCTATTATTATAGATGCCCTTAACAGGAATAAAGGCAGCAGACAGAAAACCGCTTCTGAACTTGGTATCCATAAAGCCACTTTGTGGCGTAAGATGAAAAAATATAATATTAGCTATCCTGTTCGCCCCCATGCATCTCATTAATGCAATTAGTTGCATGCAATTAATTGCATTAATGCAATACAATATATATAAACATTATATTATACGTGCAACTTATTGTAATTATTGGATATTATTTAATGTAACATTTGGTATAATAATTGTTATATTAAATAATAAGGTAATATTATTCCAGGGAGTTATTAATAATGAAGATTGCTATTCCTCTTTTTGATACAAGAGTTTCTCCGCGTTTCGGATATGCGCAGACCATGCTTATCGCTGAAATTGCAGAAAACAGGATTATTGGCAGGGATGTCATTAATATAAATAATGCGACCTGGCGGGAAAGGATTAAAAAACTTGTTGAAATAGGAATTGATACGCTTATTTGTGGCGGTATCAATATGTTTGCTGTTGAAGAGTTAAATCATATTGGAATAAATATTTACACATGTGTAACCGGCGAGGCTGATGATGCGCTTGAATGTTTAAAAAATGGTGAATTGGAATCAGGTATAATGCTTGGTTCGGGTGGACAATGCAATGGACATTGGAGATTTAGAGGCAGGGAGCATGGCCGGTGGTCACAAAATATTAATAGTAAAATTA
Organism: Deltaproteobacteria bacterium; assembly: GCA_030642225.1. Classification (GTDB taxonomy): domain Bacteria; phylum Desulfobacterota; class DAOWOC01; order DAOWOC01; family DAOWOC01; genus DAOWOC01. The sequence continues at coordinate 2,889 of DAOWOC010000174.1, read as the reverse complement.
TACAGGGAGGTGTTGAAATGCCAAGAGGAGACGGGACAGGGCCGGCAGGAAAAGGTCCTATGACAGGTGGTGGAAAAGGCGCTTGCAAAGGCTCTGCAACAGGACAAGGCAGGGGACAGGGCAAAGGCAGGGGGCAGGGCAGAAGTGCCGGCAGTAACGGGAAATAAGGATTAAAAACTATCAGGAGGAATTATTATGCCAAGAGGAGATGGAACAGGTCCCGCAGGAGCAGGGCCGTTAACCGGAAGAGGTATGGGGTATTGTGCCGGTGGGATTCCTGAGAGGGGTCCTGGTTATGGATTTGGCAGGGGCCGTGGTTATGGGTACGGTCCTGGGCGAGGGATGCAGCCATTTTATAATATTCAAAATAGACAGGTTGGCGTAAGCACGGAAGATGAAAGAAATTTTCTGGAAAATCGGCTTTTAGCGCTGGAGGGGCAGATAAAAAATATTCGCAATATGCTTGATCCATCGGAGAGCGGGGGTTAGAGTAATCAGGGGACAGGGAAGATGGCTTTTAGCCTCTTCCCTGAATATTTATATAATAAAAGGAAAAATTTACATGAAGATTATTATAACATCATCAGGAGAAGGAATAGGGGCCGAGATGGATGCGCTTTGGCAGGGCCAAATTTTTTATAGTAGTTGATATGGAAACAGGGGAAACAAAGACTGTTGATAATGGTATCAGTATGAATGCGCTTCAGGGCGCAGGAATACAGGCGGCTGAAACAGCATCAAAACTTGGAGCAGAATGTATAATAACAGGTAATCTTGGACCAAAGGCCAGCAAAGCGCTTAACGCAGCAGGGATAAAAACATTCCAGTGTAATGGAGGAACGGTTGAGGAGGCTATACAAAAATTTAAAAACAATGAACTCTCGTCTTTAGACATGCCTAATGTAGAGGGGCACTGGCAATAGATTAAAGGCAGCGGTTTTTTTTATAATTTTAGTAAAGGTGGATGATGATTCTTACAATAGCGAGCGGCAAGGGCGGTACAGGTAAGACAACAGTTGCAACCAACCTTGTGCAGATAGATGGGCAAAGGTTTAAATTATTAGACTGTGATGTTGAAGAGCCCAATTGTTTTCTTTTTTTAAAGCCTGATATTCAGGAAACAATTAAGATCAATATGCCGGTACCTGATGTTGATGAAACAAAATGTACAGGATGCGGAAAGTGTTCGGAAATTTGTCAATTTAAGGCCATAGCTTCATTTAAGACACCTGACAGGGGTTTTTGTATTACGTTTCCCGAGCTTTGTCACGGGTGCGGAGGCTGTATGCTTGTCTGTCCTGAGGATGCTGTAACCTGGGGGAAGCGTGAGGTCGGCGTTGTTGAAACAGGTCTTTTTGATGATATAAAAATGGTTCATGGTCGTCTCAGGATAGGAGAGGCTATGTCTCCGCCATTGATCAAGGCAGTTAAGAAATATGTGGAAGATGGTTATATGAATATAATTGATGCGCCTCCCGGGACATCATGTCCTGTTATCGAAGCGGTCAAGGGGAGTGATTATGTTGTTCTTGTAACCGAGCCAACGCCATTTGGTCTTAATGACCTTATCTTAGCTGTTGAAATGGTCAGGGAGATTAATATCCCCATGGGTGTTGTAATCAACAGGGCTGATATCGGGAATAAAATGGTCTCTGATTACTGCATGGAGCAAGGGATTCCCATCCTTTTGGAAATACCTTACGACAGAAAAATTGCGGAAGTTTATTCAAGGGGAGAGTGCATGATAAAATCATTGCCTGAATATCATAAATTGTTTTCAGACCTCCTGTTTAAAATAAAAAAGGAGGTGCAGGTATGAAGGAGCTTACAATAATCAGCGGTAAGGGAGGTACGGGAAAAACAAGTCTGGTATCATCCTTTGCTGCCCTGGCCTCAAAAAAAGTGCTTGTGGATTGTGATGTTGATGCCGCTGATCTGCATCTTATTTTAAAGCCTCAAATCAAAAGCAGAGAATCTTTTGTTGGTGGTAAACTTGCTGAGATAAGGGAAGAGGATTGCATAAGTTGTGATAAATGCTTTGAACTTTGCAAATTTGATGCAGTTAAGAAATCCGGTAATGGTAATGCAGAAAACATAATTTTTTCAATTGATCCTTTGATGTGTGAAGGATGCGGAGTATGTGCTTATTTTTGTCCGGTTGATGCAATAGATTTTAATGAAAGTATATGTGGCGAATGGTTTATCTCTGACACCAGTTATGGTCCAATGGTACATGCAAGGCTTGGGATTGCCGAGGATAATTCCGGCAAACTTGTTACCCTTGTCCGCACAGAAGCAAAAAGGATTGCAGGGGAACAAGGTCTGGATTTGTTGATAACTGACGGTTCTCCAGGGATTGGCTGCCCTGTTATCGCCTCTATCGCCGGTGTATCAATGGTAATTATTGTCACAGAACCAACTGTTTCAGGGCTTCATGATATGGAAAGGGTATTTAATCTTACAAAACATTTTAATATACCTTCTGTTGTATGTATCAATAAATTTGATATTAACCCTGACATGACAGAGAAAATAAAAAAATTCTGCGAAATTGAGGGCATAGAAATTGTCGGGCTGTTAAGATATGACAGTGATGTAACACGGGCAATGATTGCACAACTCCCTGTTGTCGAATATGCAAAAACAGCCGAGATCACAAAAGAGATTAAAAAATGCTGGGAAAGTGTCGTTGATTTACTGGAAAAGGATAATATTTATCAGTAAGTTATCATTATATAAGCGAGAATCATGAATTAGGGTAATTTACCGACCATAAAAATTTGTGATGTTTGAATCTTCAAAAAAGAAAAGGAATAGACATTTTTTGTCTATTCCTTTTAATATGGCGGGGTCGACCGGACTTGAACCGGCGGCCTCCGGCGTGACAGG
>DAOWOC010000237.1 GCA_030642225.1 Deltaproteobacteria bacterium | reverse complement strand
TTTTAGGTTTTTACCATCTATTTAAAAATTAAAAAAATATTTTCTTTCTTTATTTAAAAAGATTTTTGATTTTGATGAAAATCTTATAGCTGAATTTTTTAGGGAAAGACGTATTGTTTTGCAATTGGCAGATATGCCGGTCATGTTGCGTAACGCATTTTTAGCTGCAGAAGACTCTACTTTTTATAAGCATGCAGGTGTTAATCCTGCGGCAATTATACGCGCTTTTATTAAGAATCTCCAGGCAGGCGAAGTGGTGCAGGGTGGAAGTACCATTACCCAGCAGGTGACAAAGGCCCTTCTCCTTTCTCCTGAACGAAGCCTTGAGAGGAAGATAAAAGAGGCTGCACTGGCCTTTAAGATTGATAAGTTTCTTACCAAAGATGAAATACTTTATATTTATCTTAATCATATTTATCTTGGACATGCTGCCTATGGCGTGGAGGCAGCGGCAAACAATTATTTTGGCAAGCATGTTGGAGAATTAACTCTTGCAGAATGTGCCATGATTGCAGGGTTGCCAAGGGCTCCAAGCAGATATTCCCCATTTGTTAATCCAAAGAAAGCCACATTGCGGAAAAATTATGTTTTAAGGCGTATGCTGGAAGATAGATATATAAAGAAAAAGCAGTTTGATCTTGCAATGTCAACTAAGATTGAAATCATTAAAGATTATAAGTCGCATTTGCCTGAGATACCATATTTCATTGAACATATAAGGCGTTATCTTGAATCCAATTACAGCGCTGATGTGCTTTACAATGGGGGTTTGTCCGTTTATACAACCATTGATCTGCCAATGCAGGAGGCCGCAAAAAAGGCTGTATCAAAGGGGCTTTTTGAACTTGACAAGCGTCAGGGTTACCGTGGTCCGTTGGGGCATCTTGAAATCGAGGAATCTGTTAATGATTTTTTTAAATCAAATATTATTGAAGGAAAAATTGAAAATTTTTTAAAAGAGGGGGATATAATCCCTGGGGTCGTTGATAGCATTGATTCAAAAGAGGGCAGGGTAATAGTTAATATGGGTGATGCAATAGGTGTGATTCCTGTTGCAAATATGGACTGGGCAAGGTCCCCTGATCCTGATGTAGCTAATAAGGAAGAGACAGTGACCGATCCTGCCAAAGTCCTTTTAAGTGGTGATATTATAAAGGTAAGGCTTGGTCTTCAAAATGAAGAGGATGAAATATGGGAGCTTTTTCTTGAACAAGACCCTGCTGCCCAGGCCTCTGTAACATCAATTGATGCTAAAACAGGTTATGTCAGGGTAATGGTTGGGGGGCTTGATTTTAAAAAAAGTCAGTTTAACCGTGTTGTTCAGGCACACAGACAGCCAGGCTCAGCCTTTAAGCCGATAATATATTCTGCTGCCCTTGATAAGGGTTATACGCCTGCAACTATTATTATAGACTCATCAATTGTGTACAGTGATGAAAGTATGGATGAAAAATGGAAACCAAGCAATTACAATCAGAAATTTTTCGGACCGACCCTTTTTCGCACTGCGCTTATAAAATCAAGAAATGTCGTGACTATCAAGATTGTGCAGGATATTGGACTTGGTTATCTTATATCTTATGCAAAAAAGATGGGTATTTCATCTGATTTGACATCGGATCTTTCTTTGGCACTTGGCTCATCTGAAGTAACGCTCCTTGAATTGACAAATGCGTACACGGTTTTTCCTAATCTTGGTGACCTTGTTAAACCGATATTCATCACAAAGATAACTGATAAGGATAATGAAATTATTGAGATAAATAAACCGGTGAAAAAACAGGTCATACCTGGTGATACTGCCTTTATTATGTCTCATTTGCTTCAGGAGGTTGTGAAATATGGGACGGGGTGGAGACTTAAAGCATTAAACAGGCCGGCTGGCGGAAAAACCGGTACTTCCAATGATATGCGGGATGCATGGTTTGTGGGATTTACCCCATCTATTGTGACCGGAGTATGGGTAGGTTTTGATGATAATGCAAGGTTAGGGAAGTATGAAACAGGTTCAAGGGCCGCAAGCCCAATATGGTTTTACTATATGCAGGAGGCACTTAAGGGAAAATCGGTTGAATTTTTTAAGGTGCCGGAAGGGATTGTTTTTGTAAATATTGATCCTGCAACAGGGGCAATTGCAACCTCGAATTCAGCAAAAAGCGTACTAGAATGTTTTAAGCAGGGGACCGAGCCAAAGGCCGGCAAAGAGGAAAATGAAGTTGAGGAAGATCTATTCAGGATGGATTTTTAATTTTTTGATTTGCGGTGTTGAGGCTGTAGAAAAAGGTTGAAAATACTGGAGATTTATCGTTTTATGTTAAATTTTTTTTAAGGGTTCCTTGAAAAATTAATGTCAGAAATTTGATCTAATTTTTACATTTTTATTTAAAAAAACAACAAGTTGAGTTATATTACAAGCCTCGTGAACACTCACATTAAACTGGAGTCTTAATATAAAACAACTTGGATTTTTCGATTTTGACACTCGTCTTCAGGGCATAGATAAAGCTGGTGATCCGTTGACCAGGATCAACAACACCATTGATTGGGAAATATTTCGTCCCGTTCTTGAGCAGGCGAGAAGCAAGGACAAGAAGTCGAACGCTGGCGCCAAGGGATTTGATGCCATCCTGTTGTTTAAAATATTTGTCCTGCAATCGTTGTATAACCTTTCCGACGAAGTGTTGGAATTTCAGATTCTCGACCGATTATAATGTATAGAAAAGGCGAACAGCATCGGTTGCCTGTTCTTGTTGAGCTATATTCTGCTTTTTTGAGCTTAGCTTGCCAATGAATCTATGAAGACTTTCAGGGTCTGAATTCTGGAACCTATATTTATGACAAAAATCCAAATAATATTTCAACCATTTCAAATAATATTTATGCTCATTTTTTGGGATTTGTTTTATTTGTAAACTTAAATTATAATTATTCAGCAAATTTGCTTCAATTTGAATCATTTGTAGTTATCCTGCTTCTGTTTATCAACAAATTTTTAATATTATACCGTTAGAAATGATATATCATTTCTAAAAATTGGTTGTCAAGATGCATTTTTTTTGTTATTGATAGTGATTATTAATTGACGAAGTTATACAGAAAAAAATTGTATAATTCATTGTTATG